>JAMOPC010000231.1 GCA_027064845.1 Desulfurococcales archaeon
CAAGGATTTTTCTTAGAAGCCTAGAGAGGAATTCTAATGGATGAATTCTACCAGGATGAGTTGCTTTTGGTAAATCATATGCTGTAGAACCTATTATATCGTAGCCATAAGCCATGGCTATATCTTCGGCAACATCGATCCAAGACTTCACGTCCACTCTATAAGGTGGTACTGTAACAATTAATTGTTCTTTTTGATTATTAATTATTTTGTAATCGAATTTTTTGAGGAGTTCAATTACTTGTTCTATATCTAAACTAGTTCCCAATACTTCATTCACTTTACTGGGATCGATCTCAATGGTTACTCCTTTTTCTCTAGGTGCTTTTAACACAGTATTGTCTGGCATAATAGCTTCTACAAATACTATTTTCTTCCCTCTTGATCTCTCGGCTATGTTATAAGCCATAATAGTTACCATGTCAATAACTGTCTTTGGATCTATACCTGTAGCATCTATAATCACGTTTTTAGTCTCTACAGTAACTCGTGTATCCTCACTATTAATGATCGGGGGCATTGATAGAATTGTGCCTTCAGAGTCTCTTAGAATAGGGTATTTTTCCCAATTAGCTATAATGTGTCCGTACTCTTTCCCCCTAACAGTGTTTGTTAATATTTCTTTAAGTGTCATTTCTCTGGATTCATCTAGTGGTGTAAACTTAATGCTGGGATCAGCTAATTCATAGTAGAGTGGGGGCTTTATTTTGTCAAGGTCATATACTCCAATACTTGCCTTCCTCCTTCTCCTACAATATGTCATATGGAGTTTTTCCTGTAGTTGCATCATTTGTTTAACGGCTTCGTCGTCCAGATCCAGATCTCTGACTACAGCTAAGGCTATATATGGTCTTCCAGGAACACCTGTATTGTATGCTTTTAATCCCTCATCAACTAATTGATACTTGTTCTCGCCTAAACCGAGGAAGGATCTGAGGCTTCTCGCTACCCCTTCCACGCTATAGAGATCGGGTCTGTCATGTGTAGCTTCATACTCTATTTCTCCTTCCTCAGAAATACTATCCACTTCACACTTGATCCTTGGGAGATAATCAAGTATTTCATCGATTGAGAGAACTTTTCCTAGTAATCGTTCAAGATCCCACTTCATTATTTTTATTACTGGCATTTCTTTCCAACACCTATAACTTGTAATACATGTCTTTAAAAAGATAAAATTGTTGTTTAAATTATAGGTATTAATTATTAGACCTTGATGTTGGACTTTATTATTTCCCATACTTTTCTCAATTGTTTTTCTTCTTTTCTCTTCATTGGAATCAGTAATTCTGCTTTATAGTGTTTTATATGTTCCTTTAATCCTATTTTCTCAGCCATAAGTGCATACACTGCTAAATACGTATATGCGCCCGAGATCTTTATTGTTTTTAAATATTCCTCTCTACCAATTATCTCGTATATTTTTCTACCGAGTAGCGGTGTTTCGATTAATGGTTCTTCTTGTTTAGTTATAAGAGGTTTCTTGATGAGATATCTTGATAGATATGATAAGCTGAATTCGTTTCGAATGGCTTGGCTCCGATACCACGTCTTTACATAGTTTTCATAGAGTTTCCTATATTCTTCTATCTTGTCTCGTTTCTTAAAGTAGAGTTCAGCTGCTAGGATCGCAGATATACTTGTGTAGGCTATACTTTTGGGATCTATTGTCTCAGGTGTATCTTTGTCTGTATGATAGTATTTGCTAGGCCATTCATTATACATGACCGAGTCTATGGCCCATCCAATAAAGACGTCGTGATCGCTCCCCATAGTATATGGGGATATACCATATCTTATTCCTGGCTGAGCTATGTTGCTGAAGCTTTTAACTGTATCAAAGACTTTCTGCATAGAAATCCATGTAACAGCAGGAATTTCTGAATACATAAATCTCGGTGGATTAACTAGTGTAAGTGTGCTATTTGTTATGTATTGCTTAGAACCAATCATATCTAGGTTTATCACAGCTAATGGTCTCCAAGGAAGATGCTTGTCAAGGAAAACTGTACCAGTATATTCTGGTACCCATATATTACAATAGCTATAATTTGTTTCCTTCTTGGACAGTGCTTCTGCGATCAAGACGTTAGCTGTTGAGCCACTCGCATTGTCATGGGCTCCTGGCTTGGGGTGGCAAATATGGCTAATAAATACGATTCCCGGATCACTTCCCTTACAAGAAATTAGTACAGGTAAACCTAAGTCGTGATAGCGTACTTTAGCTTTCCAACAAACCTGTATTTTCTGCTTCTTACCACTAATTGTTTTAGA
>JAMOPC010000232.1 GCA_027064845.1 Desulfurococcales archaeon
TCATAATCTATTTTCTTGGAAACTCCTCTATTTATTTAGATGGTTTTGCTGCTCTTTCAAGGAATTTCCTTACTAGTTCTACATCTTCATTAGGCACTATGTCTTCGTAGCAGAACCACCAGTCGTAACAAGTGAATTTCTTCAATCTTTCTTCGGCTTCTTGTATGGTTGCTGCTGGTGGAACTATCACTGATTTACCTATTAATTCATTGTTGGGCCAGTTAGCAGGCATTGCTCTACCATATTTGTCCACTATCTGTAATGCTTTGACTATTCTCAATATTTCGTCAATTAATCTTCCAACATTTAATGGGTAATACAGTATTGTTCTTATGACTCCTTTATCATCTACTATAAATACTGCTCTGACTGTATGGGTTGCTGATTCTGCATGTAACATACCAAGTTTCTTTGCAACATTGCCTTGTGGATCCGCGATAATCGGGAACGGTACTTCAACATTAAACTTCTCCTTGATCCACTCTATCCATTTAATATGACTAAATGTACTGTCAACACTTAATCCAATCAGTTCTGTATTTAGCTTCTTAAAGTCTTCATATCTCTTAGCAAAAGCTACGAACTCCGTTGTACATACTGGTGTAAAGTCTGCTGGATGGCTGAATAGTACAAACCACTTACCTTTATAGTCATCAGGTAATTTCTTAGGTCCATGAGTGGTCATAACGGTTAGTTCGGGGAATTTTTCTCCTATTAATGGTATTTGTCCAGGCATGGTTCATTCACCTAATCATATAGATTCATATATATTATATATTTTGTTTTTATTAAAAACTTTTCGGTTAATATTTGTAACAAGAGGGTTGGTGTAAAATAAACTCTTATTGGATTATAATCTTCCTAATGAAGGATATTTGTATAGGATTTATGAAATTCGAAAAATGTAAGACGTTATATCCATATTTTTCTTGTTTTAATCACTTCGCCGAAAAAGAATATCATTTCTTCTCGATCCATATCTAAATAATAATCTCCTGCTGTTTGTATTCTATGATTCATCTTAACGCTCTTTCCAGAAAGTTTCTCTGATATAGATTTTAGTTTTTCTCTAATCCATCTTGTCTCTCTTAGAAAGTCTTTATTACGTATATTCATTAATTCCTTTAAGGCATTGCTTAGTTTTTGAATATCTTTTTCTGTGGGAACTTTATCAGCGTATGGATTGAATGGTGATGCTTTGTTTAATTCTACAAAATACTTTACAGTATCATATTCTTCTTCTGGGAACAATGATCTTATTGCTTCATCAAGAGACTTTTCTGGGTCATAATTTTGTTTCTCTACATAGAATCTTGATAATGTATATAATGGTATCTTTGATGCTTCAGCCTCGATCATAGGGTTCGCGACATAGCCTGAGATGTATTCCCATATGCGTGGATCTCTTCCTTCGAAGGGGCCCAGATGTAATCTATTATATCCTCTCAACAAGAAGTAATCATTAACTGGGTAATTATCCCATATGAATGCCTTTCTTCCTGTAACTTCGTAAAAGGCTTTTACATCGTCTAACGTTATTTTTATCGGGACAATTGCTTGACCAGTCCACATTATATATACGTTACTCTCTAGGATCTCCCCTAATTCTCTTAAATAATCTTCTTTTATTTTCCAATAATATGTTGGACAAAACATTATTTTATCAGGTGAAAGTTCCTCATCAATGTAATTCACTAAAGAGGCTTGTGCTTCTGCCAGCGATTTAAACCCTTTACCTCTTAATACTGGGGGTATATCATCGAGGAATATTGCTAAGGAACTGAAACCTATTTCCATCATTCTCTCTAATTTTTTAACTAATTTATTAAGATCAGTTTTACTTGAATAATCAATAGTTAATCCAGGAGATATCGCATAAACTATTTCAATTCCTCGTCTATTAGCATAATCTATTAAGTCAACAAACATTTCAACGTAATTGCTAGGATAAGGAGAATACCATCTGTCTCGATGATACGGATCCCATTTGGGACCATATATGTATATATTCATATTATTCCTGTACATAAACTCGATCATAGATAGTCTAGTTATCTTGTCCCAGAGAGGGCCGTAAAACCCTTCAACAATACCAATCTGCATTGCTCTTTCCTATTATAAATTTTTAGAAATGGCGCCGGGGGCGGGATTCGAACCCGCGCGGGCCCCATGGCCCACTGGCTCTCAAGGCCAGCCCCTTAGGCCGCTCGGGCACCCCGGCTATTTTTGTTTTTATTGGTAAGGAGTTATATTATTTAT
>JAMOPC010000233.1 GCA_027064845.1 Desulfurococcales archaeon
TGGTATGAAGATGACATGGGCTAAAGCTGTTGCTCTAAGCCTATATATGAGAGCTATTAAGGAACATAGAGAGTATTACTTCAGATTCTTCGATAGCATACCTTACCCATTAGCGAAAGTTGAGAAACGTCCCAAGGCTAGTCAAGTACTTAAATTAATTGATTATATTGCACAAGTACGTGGTAGTGGTGGAACAGATATTTCTAAAGCAATAATAACAGCTTGTAACGATATAAGAGCTGGGAGCGTTAATAAAATGAGCGATATAATATTGATCACAGATGGTGTTGACCGAATAGCCGAACAATTAGTACTTTATAACCTTAAACGCGCTAATGCAAGACTAATAACAGTAATGATTATGGGAGACAATAAGAGCTTGAAAAACATCTCTACAAAATACTTCTCAGTCACGAAGCTGAGTCAGAAACACTTACTTCAGATCGTTGAGGTGTAGATTCACTCCTTATGTCCATAGATGTCTCTCGCGGTTTCCTATAATATGATATTATGATGAAATCACCGAGGATAGGAATTAATGGTAGAAAACTGTACTCCATAAGTACTAGTGAATCATAGTTTTTGATAAACTCTATTCTTCTATATACGTAATTAAAGTTCTTTACAGAACAATTAAATGGCACAATGATAATGGCTGTTTCAGTATTGACTCTCAAGAACCCAGTATAGTTCTTTGTGTTAAAAGCGATTATCTTTGCTGAAGAATTAGTTGTAAGCTCCATATATGCTAGTGTAAACGGCTTATTACTAGAGATATGGATAAGAGCATGATGCTTAACAATATCTGTAACAATAATGTTTTGTTGCTCATATATTTTGAGTGGATGTGTTGTATGAAATGTTTCAATATCGGTTGAGGGCTGAATATACGTATTGTGATATAGTAGATATGTCGGGATAATTAAACCCAATAATACGAGTGATAGGAAGAATATTTTCATGTTTCTCCTATAAATGAGCTTATATAAACCAATATAGAGTACTAAGACAATAACACTTAATATGACAAGATAAGTATCTACACCATAAGCATTAATAGCTATAACACAATTTGTAGACTCACCTACATAACCCGTGGATAATAATACACCATTAATCCTCATCACGATCAAGTCGTCAGTCCTTATATCATAAATACTTACTCTATAACTCGTCTTCATAGGCAAAACTATGAATCCTAGGTCTTTGGCCATAAATCCGCCAACAAAAACAGCTTCAGATGCTATAAACACATTTAATAATATCAAGCATACCAACAAAATGATCGGTATGTATATAGCAAAAACCTTGTTTTTCTTCATATCTTATCATCCTAAGGAATAAGATATGATACCAAGAAATATAATAGTTTCCAAGTTGAATACTATAACATCATTATACATAGAAAGAAAGAATAGATATATACATAGAACTAGCTACATCATCCTACTTTTCTAAAATAATGTTTCTCAAATAAAAGCAAAACTATATTAGAAAGTCGTTGCTAAAGCTATTGTGACCGCTATTAATGTTACAATATTTATTAATTTCTCGCTTACGTCCTCTACTTCGACTAATGACTTAATAAACTCAAGTTTCTCTGGTTCGTTAACACCTAGAACTTCTAGCAGTTTATTAGCTCTTGCATATAATACTATGGCTAGAGCGTCAAGTACCTCGTGTTCGGTATTTTCTAAAGCCTTCTTTTTGAACACAATTGAATCCACTAATATTCTTCCAAGATCCTCTTCCGATAATTCATTAGTAACATCCCATAATTTATACTTCAAAACACTAGCTACATTCTCTACTAATCCTGGTATGTATTCAAGGGGAGATATCTCTTCTAACCACTTATTCGCTAATTTCCATATGAGTTTCTTAGCTTCTTCCTTTTGCTCTTGTGTTTCTGACACTTCGTAATATGCTAAAGCTATGTTTATTAAATCGCTTAATGCATATATTATTGTCTTGTTTTCTTCTTCAATTAAAGTATTCATACTATTATTTGTGGAATAAGACAGCTCCATTATACACACCTGTAAAAATATCCTAGAAGGGATTGGTTTTTAGAGGATTGGGTTCATGAACACTAGTTATTGGCTCTAGCTAGGTATAAATACGTAGCTGGGGAGGAGGATTAATGTGCAAGCTATAAGATTACCTGCAAAGATCGACATTATTGATTTCCATTTATTTAACCCAAGAATATGAGCAATCAGCGAGCCCGTCCATACACCAGTTAGTGGAAGA
>JAMOPC010000234.1 GCA_027064845.1 Desulfurococcales archaeon
TGGCGCCGGGGGCGGGATTCGAACCCGCGCGGGCCCCATGGCCCACTGGCTCTCAAGGCCAGCCCCTTAGGCCGCTCGGGCACCCCGGCTATTTTTGTTTTTATTGGTAAGGAGTTATATTATTTATTCTCCAAATTTCTTTACCTACACTAAGAATTCGTTCATATAACATATGTTTTTCATAATCTTATGGTTTTAATTTGAGGATCGTATATCCTTTTTTCCTGATTACCTTAACGTAACTATATATTTTTGATGCTTCTCGAGACAGGTATTCACCTCCTCTTGCAAGAACGAATTGTGCTATACCATTGTTTGTTAAGTATTTCTTAGCATTCAATACTATTTCTTTAACAATATCCATGCCTGCAGATAATGGTGGGTTAGAATATATTCCATTGAATTTCATGTTTTTCACAGGTTCATATAAGTTGCCCTGCAGTATAACTATTCTTTCAGATACCCCGTTTATTTTAGCATTGTACTTAGCTATTTTTACAGCTAATGGATTTATATCTGTCATATAAACTATGAGTTTTGGATTTAGTTTAGCTATTGTAATACCTATAACGCCATAGCCACATCCTATATCTAGTACCTTACCCTTGTCAGGCACCTCAATTTGTTCAAGTAGAAGACGAGTTCCAAGATCTACTTCTCTTCCAGAGAATAAGGAAGAATATGAATAGAACTCTAATGTTAATCCTTGAAATGTAAATGGGATAAGCATTTTTCTACTAATACTTTGTTTCTTACCTTTAAAATAATGTGTCATTTCCCTGAACCTTTCTTCCATACGGGTGGATAAACACCTGGCTTGATATAGACCCTCTTAGTCTTAACAACAATTCCTTTTTTAAGACCAGCTATTTCTTCAGCGTTCTTCAATGCTTTTCCCAATGCTACTAGTTCACCTTTTAACGTGAGTATCGCTACTAATGAGTCCTTTTTTACATCATTAGTTAGTCTTACAATACCAGGCACTGCAAGATTGGCTCCGTGAGCTATTGCATCTACGGCTGTGTCTCGTATGATTATTTTTGGTAAATGAGCAATTGCTGTTTCAACTGGTAGTATAATTTTCCTTAAGTATCTTTCATCATGCATCTCTCTCCACATATATAGTGCTTCACTCACCTCTTGCATAGTGACCAAGGTTTCGTCTTCTTTATATGGACCAGTTCTTGTCCTCCGTAACTCCCTCATATGTGCTCCTACACCAAGTAGTAATCCTATATCATGAGCTAATTTACGCATATAAGTACCTGCTTCACAACCAACTCTAACTAATACATATCTCTCGGTATTTTCGATCAATTCTATATAGTGAATTCTCCTGGTTCTTATAACTCTTTTAACACTAGATCTAAGTGGTGGACGCTGATATATTTTTCCAACGAAGTATTCGATAACTTTTCTAAGCTTATCTTCATCTACTGGTGCATGTAACTGAATAACCATTACGTATTCTTTCATAGTATGTATAACATTTCCAATTACTTTTGTTGAGTTAGCTAACCCAACTGGTAGAACGCCGGTCACCTTGGGGTATCCCCACCCCATGTTCAACCATGGGGTTCTAGGGTACCCCCGTGACCGGCTCTTTCAATGTTGAACATTTTCTTTATCCAAGCCACTACTTCATGGCTGGTAGGTCCTGGAGGTTTGTCTAGGTTAATAACTCCATTCAAGATATGTTCTTGTATTGGTCTTTCATAAGGTAGTGTACCGTATTCGGGGCTTGTCTCATCATCACGTAATACTATCCATTCTTGGTTGTATCCAGCGTTTTTCGTGATTTTCTCTATAAATTTAATTCCTTTTTCTGCTAGACTCAATGACTAATCACCCTTGTCGAGTATATTATTCAAAACTGGTTTATATAAACATAATAATTTTGAGAATAAAACAGGTTTCAATTAGAAAACTATAATTAATTTTTAGTTAGTTGCAAGGAAAGAGAATTATCTTAAACAACCGAGAGCTTTGGCTTTACCACTTCTTTCATAAAATCAGTTAATCCAGCAGCAGCTATTGCTTTTAATACTTCTTCATCACTTGCTCCCTTTGGTATATCAATAGTTTTATCGAGAGGTTCTATATGTTTTATATTTACTCTTCTCCTCTTAACACCTGTCAAGCTCTTTGGACCAGTGATAAGAACAAAGTTCTCGTCTATGATATCTACTATTACACATTTTCTACCAGCTTCTCTACCAGCGAGTTTAACACATATCCTACCAACTTCTA
>JAMOPC010000235.1 GCA_027064845.1 Desulfurococcales archaeon
TGTTCTCTTCCCTGCTAAAGGATCTCTTCCTTTAGGCTGTAGCATTGCAGTGAATGCTGAGAGAAAGGCTCTTCTTATCAAATCCTTCCTCACGGGTAATCCGAATACGGGGGGTAGCTTTACTTCTTCAACAACATTACCATCAGCATTATAAATGTAAGTACTAGGTGTTTCAAGCTTATATGGAACTAGTATAGACCACACCATTACTTCTCACCCAGCACCTCATGCTCCTTGCTTACTCTCATGGCTATAATAAACTATTTTCGGAGGCTCCATGGGGAGCCAATCAGGTGGCCTTATTGGATGTCTTAGAACAAGTAATCGTTTCCTAGGCCCTATCAAGCTTCCATGAACCATTATATAGGGACCATAAACCATTCCATAACCCACAAATCCTCCTTTTGGTGTTACTTCCCATCCATTTTGTCCTATCTTCAAGATTCTCTTATTATACTCTGTTCTACGGTGATATCCCATTTGTCCTGCCTGAGGAGTCTCGCTCATAGTGCCGAAACCAGGGCTTCTAGACCCTATTTTCCTGCTTCCTTTTCTATGCTTGTGCCATCTTGGCAACTCCTTGACGCCGAATCTCTTGATCACGCCCTGAAAACCTTTTCCTTTTGTAACACCTATTACATCAATAAACTGACCCTCCACAAAGACATCGTTCACGGTAATATATTTACCAACTATTTCCTCAGCGAACTTTACGCGTTCTTCTAAGCTTCCTCCACCAATCTTTATCTCTAGTATTTCAGGTTTCTTCTTCCCTATGCCTGAGAGCACTGGTATGGTTGATACTATGACTCTAATATCATCTAGTTCTAAAGACTTCAGCTTCTCTAGCTTCTCTTCCCAGTTGTTCTCAATGAACTTATACCCATATTCACCATTAGGATCAGGTTTCACTAAGCCAGGATTAACTTTTCTCAAACCCTTAAGGTATTTTCTAACAATATCCTTTGCTTCCAGTGTAATAAACGGGTTATCTTTATAGTATTTCTCATATAGTTCGATAATTGATTCTGCTGGATTCTTCCATACTTCACCTACACTCAACAACCCGTGCATAGGATGTCTCTTATAACCTCTAACTCCTAGTATTAGTACAGGTGGTGCGTCGAGAATGGTTACTGGCACAGCTATTTCTTTTCCCGAAGTAAACGTGTTTGGCCTATCATCGATTATGATTGCGTGGCTCATGCCTGCCTTGTAAGCTAAGAAGCCTAAGAGAGTGGGTTTAGGCAGAATATTCTTATTAATAACTTCCTCGCCATAATGTTGAGCCAATAGTTCAAACCATGCATACTGAGGCCAGCTCCTAACTCTTGGAACTATCCTAGCAGCTCTTTTTCTCGGCCGTAATCCTAGGCTTCCATGTCTTGGCGCACTATATTTTCGATGCCCCATTCTAGTCACCCGCTAATCTTTGCATACATACATGTCATAGGGTATTATAAGTTCTACCGTGAATAAAAATATTAAATACTGCCAGTGTTGATATTAATGCTTCTTCCGTCCTTATAGTTTTAACTTTTTGTCCCGGAATAGTATTCCATACAAAATCAACCTCTTTCTCAAGATCTAACCCACTGTGCTTAAAAATATCATATAATCCAGTTCTAGGGCCCCCGAAGAGTATTAGTATTCGTGAATACTTTTTAAGCGATAACAATTCTTCATGACTAGGGGTTTTCCCATACCTGCTGGTCGCAATAATTACATCTACTCTACTAAAGTAATCATTGATTAACTCCATTAACCCGTCTTCTCTAGCAAGTACAGGACCCATATACGGCATGTAATCTAGGCATATAACTCTTTTAGAAACAATATCTACAACCTCTACATATGCAAATTCACCATCCTTACACGAGCCAGCTTCAACCTTAAATAACTTATCTAATCCAATATCTGCATATAGTTTTCCTTTATAATTCATAATATACCCTATTCTTCTATCACCAACATCAATGGTTTTACCAACATCATATACTTCTAAGCGCAGTGGTGGAAGAGCTCCTACATACTTTAAATCTTTATCAATTGGAATTAATTTTCTCCTCAAGTAAGGAGGCGTTAACAAGTATTTCCAAATTTTATATATTAGTTCAAAATACTCATTATGTTGTTTAGCAGTTACTTCATGGTCTCTGTAGAATACTATTTCAGAAACTCCAAAAATAGATGAGAACCTTATAATTTTGTATATCTTGAGGGTTTTAAGTAGAAGCCCATGTTCTGTTTTTAAAACGCTTGTTGGAATACAAACTATTATATCGTTGTATTCATTATCATTTTCGCTTCTTGCCTTTACCCTTACCCCTACTCTGTGCTTCACGAGCCATTCTCTCCGTAGTCTTTTCTTTTGTTAAGAACAAGCTTGTTCTCTGTCTTCCACCCATAAGCATACACCCTTTAACATTATGCCATACTTTATACACAATTTAAATACTTAATAAAGTTAAAGTTAAAGTTTCAGTAACTGTATTGCTCAGCTACGACCGCACTCCCCATATTCTTCGGTTAAGCCCACCTATCATCATCGCAAAACATCTGTTTTCATTGAAACTGGACAACGAACCTTCAATATTATTGGATGTGGGTCTAAGGCATTAAACATTAATGCTTCTCCAATACCTAAATAATACAATTTATTCAATACACTATTTGGTAAACCAAGGAATCTTTTTGCGTCTCTAATATAATCTTCATTAGGAGAACCAAACATTATCAAAGTATGTGTATTTTCAATAACTTCTCTCGGAATATCACTAGGGTTCTGCGTAGCCATTATTAATCCTATCCTTCTACTTCTACCCTCTTTCGCCAATGCTTCTATGACTTTTAGCTTACTAATTCTCCAAGCCTCATCTATAACAAGTACTCTGAATTGATTATCTTTCTTCGTTGATACAAACTTATTGTAGAGGTAAATAATTATACCACCATAAACGTTCTGAAAAGCCGTACCATATCCCCCAAGATTGAAAACAGTTGGTCCTTTTATGTATTTGTCAAACACTTCGTAACGAGGCTTCTCTGTCAAGAGCTCTACAAGAGGAGAAAGTATAGCTAAGTCCTTATCAAGTAATACGTTCTTTACTGAAACATATTTCTCCCTATTAATAACCGCCTTACTAATACTATTCACAATGGTATCATAATCTATTCCAAGAACATGAGACAGAGCATCCGCTACAGCAATGTTCCACTCAACAATATTAAAGATCGGAGGTACATGTAATAAATTAATAGGAAACTCGAAAGGCGTTACCTGATACTCTATTATATTGTTAATCAAGTTAGCTAGATCTCCTTTGAAATCTATGGAGAATACATGGATATTCGAAAGGGAAATTAGCCCTTCTATAATAGTTGCTAATAAAGTGGTTTTGCCACGCCCCGTTGGGCCTATAATTACAACATGCTTATTAAGAATATCTAGAGGAAGGATAACAGGCCATCCTGTTTCCAAGTCTATACCGATAGGTATTCCCTCCCTGGTTTCGAATGAGGGTTTCTTATACTTTGGAATAGGTAGTAATGCTAAAGCACGGGAATTATCAATAATAATAGATTTCGCGTCAGGAATAGTTTTTAGTCCGAATTCGTATCGAAGAATCTCGAGTATTTCTTTCTTCGAGGCTTTTTTCAAATTAATTCCTAGAGTACTCTTTAGAAAAACAATTAATCGCTCACTCATAGCGCTCACGTATGATATTGCAGAGGATAAATTTGTGTTTTCAGAATAGATTTTAACAACAAACGTTAACCTGTAAACAGGTTTTCCCTTTACAATATTTTCGTAAAGAGATTCTAGTATCCTCAGTTTTATTTCAGCTTTTTTCTTTATATGAGGTTCCTCAACTACGTCAATTGATGCTCTCAAATTCATAAGTTCATTACTGATCTTCGACAATAACTTATTGAGATCAAGCTCTTTCTTAATGATCTTTATTTCTGAACGTGGAGGGAGAAGCTCAAGAAGTTCCGAAAATGAAGAGACTAAATCTTTTAGTTTAGATAAGTCGAGCTCTCGTAGACTATAATCAACTTCTTCTCCAACCAGATATCTTACAACTATGTATCTACTACTCTTCTTACATATAAGGTCCGGTGGTTTTACATCATAATATTCACAAATCTTCTCACTACCTATTAGTTTTTCAAATACTCTTTCTATAAACATAGCTGATCCTCCCTATTAATGTCCTAAACAAGATCAATAATACAGCAATAACTACAGTTATAAGAACATTGATTAAATCATTCGAATGTATGATCAGCATTATAGTATAAACCAAAACCATAAACAATAACATCTTATCAATAATATTCAAACTCCCGTCACCACTATACGAGCTATTTTAGATGAAGATCCTCCGAGAAGCTTGGCTAATGCAGTCGAGGTAGTAAAGAGAATTGATACATAAACTATAGGTCCGATGAAGATGCGGTATATTAAAGAAGATACAATGTTAATAAAGTAAACTGGTTTATCAATACTTATACCTAAGGTATCTCTAGTATAGTATACTTCATCGATTACAGGTTTAGAGCAGTAATTCCCTCTTACTTCATAACTTATAGTGTGGTTTCCAGCTGAAACTATGTATTTGTATGCCTTAAAATTTATGTTATCCCATTTGTATTCAACTACATCATTCGGTTCTATAGATGAATTATCAAGAAGTATCTTCCCATCGTCCTCAATCGGTAATATTAGTAATAAAACATACTCTGTAGTAGAATTAACTATAATAGTTCCAGAAGACTTTGTTATTGAAACCATACTAACATTGCCATGAAATCCCATAAAGACCATATAATGTAAAGGCTTAATGCTTATAACATTGTTTAACTTAATTGGTAAGACTAGTTTATCATTCTTCTTTTCTACTAAGTCTTTTGGAGTAATTATAAAAGAATATTTATAACCAACAATGTCTATTGAAACACAAGTTTTTTCGGAAGGAATTCCTTTATCAATATCACTAGAATCCACATATCCGACAACGTTAGCTAAATACCGTGCAAGAAGATTTTGATCTGTCCCCCGAAATTCTATAACCGAATAAGATATGCCATTGTTTACGAGATCAGTAACTATTAGATCAGCATAGACTATTCCATACTTGTTTTCATTTATTTGTTCAACTACATTATTGCTTATTAAATCAATAAACGAAGGCATTAATGGTACACCTATACTAAATATGATGACCACAGATATCAACATAGCACCGCTACTTCTAGTGATCCTGAAAGGTATTGAATGGAGAACAAGACCTACAGCTATAAGTGTATGTGATAATGTGTATAATGCGTATACGAGTGTTGAAACAGTTAACAAGAATACTAATAGGTATGTGAGACTAGAAATTAGTGGTGATAATAGAGAATTGGCTAAAAAACTTAACCCCATACTAGATAAGCTTATACCTATAGCTTTGAATAAAAGAATTACACCAACAACTGTATTTATTTCTTTTAATAACCACTCACTATACATGTTCCAATCAGATCCTAGAATCCCAGAAAAATAGTGAATAAGCCACATAATTAGAGAATAAGAAAATACTAGTATTGCTGAAAAAACACCATCAACCATTAATTGTGGAGCCCATTTCTTTAAACCATATATAGGAATAGGTAACATATAGATCAGAACACCCAAATAATAGGTTAAAACAGATAAATAGAAAGCAATGCTAAGTAGATCCACTCATCTTTCACCCGCTTCCATTATATTTTCATTAAATAGTCGGAGGTTCTGGTAATGGCTGATAGAACGTATTAGCTATATATGCTATAAGAGCGAACACAGTTGTACCCATAGCTAGCCAGAAAGCTGCCCATACAGCATCTTCGATCATTCTCTCACCTGCTCTTTTAACTCTTAAGAAGGGAATTGGTGATCCTTTGATAGCCCAGCCTATGACCCATGTTAGAAAGAACATAATCCATGCAATGATAGTGATATTGACTATTAATTCTTGGATGAAGCTGATGATATTTGTCACTATAAATCACCTCACATCCATAATTGTAAAGCATTTTTTGAAAAGTGACTTAAGCGAAAGTATTAGTATAAATACTATTATTTTACACCATGCATAGTGACTAATGAATTTAGAAGAATTAAGCAATAATAACTGATATTACAAAATAGAGTATTTAATAACAAAATAGTTTTGGAGATAGTGATGCGGAAAATATGGCCAAAAATAACAAGAATCTATTGGGACCCAGATTATAATTTGCCGGTGATCAAACCGGAACCAGGACAAGAAGACTTATTCTACGTATTAAAACTAACTGAGCCAGGTGATGCTAGACCAGCTTTTACAGTAGATTATGTTAGGTTAAAAAGAGCAATCGAATACGAGTTCCTATCAGATAGATTGTATAGAAGATTCTTTATGGACTACTTTTTGTTACTAAATAAAGTTCCCCACTGGGATCAAATGTGGGAAATTGTTTCCTCCGGAAATGTTCTTGGACAATTATATTATGATCCATTTAGTGAGCGGTGGAGATTTAGGTTAAACTATACAGGAGCATACTTAGCTATTAATGAGGGATTAGTAGATAAAGTTATTGTGGATAAAAAGATCTTTAGAGGACAAGTATTAGACATTAGTAATTCATCATCGAGACAAGTAGTTCTTGTTAATGAAAACAATAATATCAAGGGAATAGGGGAAACTATAGGAGATAAGATAATAGTTACTAAGGTTTTTAAAGAAAAGAGAATGCCCATAGAAACTTCCTGGAAGAAATCAGGTTTACAAGATGCATTAAAACATAATGAATACGGTATATTATTCTACGAGGAGAAAGCCATAAGATTTCTCAAAAAACTATACAATAAGCATCCCTTACCTGTAGTAGTATCTTATTCGGGAGGAAAAGATAGTTTAACAGCATTAGACCTAACTATAAAAGCTCTTGGCGACGCACAAGTATTGTTCAACGATACTGGTATAGAGTTGCTTGAAACGATTAAAAATGTAGAATATGTTTCAAAACATTATGGGCTAAAACTAGTAAAGGCGTCTGCAGGAAACGCTTTTTGGAAAGCGGTATGGATCTTTGGTCCTCCAGGCAAAGATTATCGGTGGTGCTGTAAAGTCACAAAATTAGTACCGATAGCAATAACTACGAGAAGACAATGGCCCGATGGCGCACTCAATATAGTCGGTCAAAGAGCATATGAATCCATGGATAGAGCCAGAAGCCCGAGCATATGGCGAAACCGCTGGGTCCCCCACCTACTGAGTGCTTCACCGATACAGGAATGGAATCAACTAACCGTATGGCTATACATATTCCATTATAATTTACCATATAATGTACTATACGAGAAAGGATTTGAAAGACTAGGCTGCTATGTATGTCCTTCAAGCACTCTTGCTGAATTCAAAGAAATAGAAAAACACTATCCAGATGAATGGAATAAATGGCTAGAGGTATTAGAATATTGGAGAAAGAAACTAGAACAACCTAAAGAATGGATCAAATATGGTTTATGGAGATGGCATACACCAGCAGTTGCTAAGAAAAGATTGATAAAACATATACCGAATTACGTGCTTGACTGGCAAAAAGAGTACAAATTAAGATTGCTGAGCAGTAAAATCAACTTATCCCCTATCAAATATCATTACGAAGACAATAAACTAGTAGTAATGTTTAATAAAGAAGTGATAAACGATGAAGTACAACAACAATTTATTACAAATGTATTGATGTTAAAGAAAAAAATTCATAGAGTAAAAGAATCAGGCGAAATCATAATAGAATCAGCTAAGACGAAAGTGCTGATCAACAATAATAAAGTAATCGTTGAACCCTATGATTCTCCCGAAAACTTAGAGGACTTGGCAGATATATTGAAAATAATTTATAGAATATATGGTTGTGCCAAATGTGGTAGCTGTGTATTATGGTGTCCTCAAAGAATAATTAAATTAACAAGTCACGGTCCTTTACCGCGAAAGCCATGTAATGCCTGCAGAATATGCTTAGAAGTATGTCCAATTTCCGAAGTACTAGTAGAAAAAGTTGTATTACCACTAATCACAGATGATCCGGGTATATGGAAGAGACCGACACGTAGGCATGGCACAGAGATAATCGAGACATTTAGATTCATGGGAATAATAAGTGATTCCGAGGTATAAGCTCAACATCACTATTTCAAGAATTTCTTGATTCTCAAGTATTTCTTCTCGCTCTCAAGGATTTCCTTGAATAGATCGGCGCCGTTCATAACTTTGTTAATGATTCTAATAGCTTCAGAAACACCTACTCCTCTAGAAGCTAACGCTATTAAAGCAAGTTCTCCGAACTGAGCATATAATATAGCTCTTCTCCTAAGATCCTCGAGTATTCTACGCTCACGTGAATTAAGTCTTTTCTTCTCAATAAATTTCTGAATAGTTCTCTTTTCTTCTTCATTCAGCGATTTTATTGGTGCAAGGGTTTTAGCACCACAAGATGGGCATTTGTCATAGCGTAATAGATCTTGGAGCTTCCCGACAATAGAATAACCACACTTTATACATACCAGGGTTATTTTCCTATTCATTATTCTACTTACATACTTCTCCTTATCCATTAATTCTACGTCTTTAACAACTATTTCTCCACCTAGGTATCTTAGTAGTTCTGAAACTATGAAAGAATATTTATCAACTACTATGGTCTTTATTTTAATACTCCCTTTCTTGATCATTTCTGCCAATTTTTTAGCATGAATTAAATCGTAATCCTTGTATAGTACTTCGGCAAAAGCTTCTTTGCCAATAATAGTATCACTAAATGCTTCCAATATTCTACGATTAATTCTACTATTCTCAACATCTATAGCACCAAATCTTTGTGCTACTTGGAAAATCCTCCACAATAAAGTTCCTTGTTCTATAGATATTTTCTTAATGATTTCATATGAGAGATATTTTTCGAGATTAAGTAATGTATTCCTCAATAACTCGGCTATTTCAAGTAATATATTATTGTATTGTGTAGTGATGATAACAGAGTAAGGACTTGAATAAACTTTTACTTTAACATACGGATAGTTCCATAAAATAATTGATTTAAACAAATCTCTCAATAACTTGTTAACTTTTGTCCCAACATATAAATTAACTATAATAGAACCATGTTGTGGCAACACATATATACATGCCTCATTATCTGAGCACGCTTGTTCCTCGCGTAGCTTACTAATTATTTCTTTAACATCCTCGGTAAGAATGGGTAAATACTCTCTAAGTTCATTATTTTTCTTTATTCTCCTTATTATACTGCCCACTTCTCTAGCTACGTAGTAATCTACTGGGATATTTTCTCCTTCCCAATGTGGTATAATGATCTCCTGTCCCTTATCATAGAGTTCAACATACAGTTTCCCTTCACTATTATCATAACTAATAACTTTCCACGGCTTACCCCCTAACACTATGACGTCATCTTCGCTAATGTTTAGTAAGACATATTCTTCGTTCAATACACCAACTTTTACATTATCCACTACATTTATAACATCTACATCACGAGTTGTTGGTATCATAGAGGTCCTATATAGGTACAACCTGGATCTTCTCGTAGGATATAGCCTATTCTCTCTTATCTTGATCAGTCTAGCATAAACTAAATAATCTAAAAGTTCTTCATACTCATCTATTTCTAGCTCTGAGTACACGTTAAAATTACTCAATAAACTGTATAGTTCATATTTATTTATACCTGGTTTTATCGTAGCATATAATACAATACTATAGGCTAATACATCAAGGGGTTTGCATGGAATATTTTCTTTTTCTAACTGGTAACTCATCGCTCTACGTGTTAGTACCAATGATTCTATTACTTGGAAAAGATTTTTTTGAACAAGAACAGTACCTCGAGAAACCCCTGATAACTTATGACCACTACGACCAATTCTCTGTATTAATCTAGAGACTTGTCTAGGAGACATATATTGGATCACATAATCAATATGTCCAATATCTATACCCAGTTCCATGCTCGAAGTAGCTATTAATCCCTTAATTTGCCCTTGCTTAAACTGTTTCTCAACCCTTAATCTATGTTGTCTCGATAAACTACTATGATGAACACTTACAGGGATCTCGCTACCTAAGAGTTCTGATATCTTTTCTATTAGAAAACCAAGTCTTTCACCAATAGATCTTGTATTTACAAATATGATCACACCGTCGTGTTTCTTCAATGATTGAAGAATATATTCTAGCCTTGCAGCAAGATCTATGTCATTAATTATTTCAGAGATCTTTTTACAAGTATAAGATGAACATTTAGGTGTTTTAACATTAATTTCCATTTTTCTAGAGTATTCGTCTTTGATTACTTCAACATTATGCAAAGTCGTAGTACCTGATAATATCAGGGATGCTTCTAAGACGTTGCGAAGAGTTGCTGTTAAAGCTATTTTTATGAATTTATAACCAAATAGTTTCTCCAACAGGTACAGGTTAGTGAATAACAGCATTCCACGTTTGCTTTCAAGTAATTCTCTGAATTCATCGATAATGATAAATCTAGTATTTTTCAAATAATTTGTCAGCTTTTCATTAAGAAGGATATAGTTAAAGGTTTCCGGGGTAGTTACTAGGATATGAGGAGGATTTTCTTCTATTTTCTTCCTACGCCTATATGGTGTATCACCATGTCTTAGTTCTACGCGGAGATCAAAACACTCTGCTAAAGACTTTAATCGACGTTCAATATCCCTGTTTAGGGCTCTTAGTGGAGTAATATATATAGCTGCTATCGGCTTATACTTCTTAGCAACAATTTTATACATTACAGGAAGTAGAGCAGCTTCAGTTTTCCCCGAACCAGTAGGTGCAATTATAATTACGGATAAGTCCTCCTTAATTATTTTTTTAAATGCTTTTTTCTGTAAATCTGTAAACGACGTATAGCCTTGTTCCTCTAGACATTTCTGTATATTATTCACAGGACACAACCCATAAAAACAGAAGATTAAACCCTTTAATAACATATTCTTAAATAGTAGTGGAATAAGATGACGACGATTAAAACAAGTATAGGAAAAATCTTACTTGTCGTAGTTATGAACATTATAGTTATAAGTACATTAAAGAAGATGCTCATAAATGGACTAGGAGGAGCCTTTCTTGAATACTATATCATGCCTATAGCTTTAGCCATTTACGCAATTATACTTTACTATATAGTTAATGTCTTGGCCCTATCAGTGCTTAACTCACTAATACTATTCACAGTATTATATACTGGATCAAGCATTACAATAAATCACTTATTAGCTTTTCTGCTAAGCTTAGGACTATTATTGTTCCTTACTAAAAAATACTCACCAAACCGCAAAGAAGAAAAAACAATAACAATTTTCAAACCAGTGAATAAAAGCCTATTTCTTGAAGTACATCTTTGGAGAAATTTGTCTTTATTTTATCTCATTGTATCGATTAATGCCATGATCACATATTTATTACTAGGTAAAATAGGGTATATTATTTTCCTAAACAGCTTAGCAAGCATTATTTACATATTAATTAATATAATAATTGGCTCTCTCTTACTCATATATTATTTCTCAGATATAGGAATAATAGAGAAGAAACGATTATTTATTAAACCAATTATAGTTTATGCTGTATTATGCTATGCTGGTCCCTTATCGACAGTTCCAATACTTTACTCATTCCTCACAATAAATACTAGTCCTATAACCCTAAAAGAAATACATCAGTATTTTACTAATGATAAAATGAGAGGAATACACCTAGGATTAGCAGAGGCTGTCCTAGTACATG
>JAMOPC010000236.1 GCA_027064845.1 Desulfurococcales archaeon
ATAACAATATTCGATCCTATCTCGATAAGTTCCTCAGAAACAGAGTATTTCTCATTAATAATATTCGTCAAAACATCGTCCAAGAGCTTCTCATATATTACAGGATCTAATCCCACCTCATCCACAGAAATAGCTATTATACTATTTGTTGGAATCATAAATAGTACCAACATAGCTAGAGCTACTGAATAAATCCTTGTCAGATTCATCATATCACGCTTATACCCAGTATATTCAATACCCTATACACTACGATAACCATAAAGATTATAAACAATAGAATATTTACGTACTTCATATTAGTATTCTCTCTAATCCTAGTATCAAGGGATACATAGATGAAATAAACGAGAATACCAATGGAAACATATACGTCCGGTCTATTCTCACCAAGCAGGACAAGTATAATCATAGAAATAATATATATCGTCGAGAACCATAATATTGAGGAATCAACGGGCCTCATAATAGCTTACACCAACTTGACTACTTGTACATAGTTATCTTCAACAAGTTCTTCTTCCTCAAACAAAGCATCTTGTTTAGAAGCAACTGATAATAAAGCAATAGTCAAGTATTTCAATGGATTAACAGGCTTCTTGACAAGATCTATTACTTCTTTTCTCAACCCATAATACGTTATCTTTACCACATCATTTTTTCTCTCAACCTTAACATCCCTACAAATACTATATTCATGAACTATTTTCTCCTTAATAACAGACTCTAGAGTGTATTCGTCAATAATATTCTCAGAACCCTCAAGCAAAGGATAAGACTTTATCAGCATTGATAACGGAATAGCTACGAATACTTTACCCCCAACAACGCCTATACCGGGATAAGCGTCTTTACAACTAACTCCTTTATGACCAAGCACTAACAAGTTCTTATCATTTAGACATGTCCTCAAAACACCACCATAGAGGAGATCTGAATCTTCAAGTATTTTCGTAAATAACAATGATATTATCCTATAACTCGCACGATACAGCTTATCTAATGGCTCAACATATGTTAATCCAATAGACAATATTATTACTCCAAGTATCATTATCGAGAAACTGATACCGAGTAAAACCTCTAGATTCTGAAGAATAGATATTATTACAAAACCAGCTGAAATAGCCAATATATTCAAACCAATTACAACATACCTATAATCCACTGCAAACCACCTACTAGTAGAAACCTAATAGAGACATCTACAATCAAAATAATAGAGACAAGAATCTTAGTGTTTATCGAGAAAATTTTGAGAGAATCAACTACAGTACTATAGATAACCATCCAGGGCTCAATAAATATACACAACGACGAAAGGAGAGAAAACAGGAGCCCCGCGGGAACAAATACAAGCCATTTCTCTGTACTCATAGCTTTATTATGTATAGCCATACTAGTAAACTCTACGTAAAGATAAGAAGCGATAAAATACTCAATAAAAGAACCCATAGAAACCCATAGTCTGTGATCCGGTGAATAAATCATAGCTAGTAGAACAATTCCTAGAAAAACATATATAAGATAGTTTTTGAGAGGAACTAATATCTTTTCAACAATACTAGGCTTAGAAATAATACCAATGATTAGGAAAAGTGTGAAGTAATATGTTAATAAAGCATAGTCTTTCCCAATAAATAAGAGTATTATCAGCGATAATAACCAAGCTAATGGAAACAACCATAGCGGTAGAACAAAGGGGGAACGAGTAGTTCTATAGATATAGACATTGTAAATGACTATGAATAATATCAAAGAAGATATTATTAACACATATATGTTAAACATGTCCTTGACAAGGTATATTATTATTAGGATACTAGCTACTATCAGCATTTCCATTAAAGTCTTCATATCAATACGTATAGAGATCAAGAACAACTACCTATATATATAATTACTCCTTGGGAACAGGGACTTTCCTCAGAGCCTCCTCAACTATTTCTTCAGCACCATATCCTTCAGCTCTATATTGTTCCTTAACATCTACACGGTGAACAAGAACTGGTTTTGCAAGATGCTTGATATCATCCGGGATCACGTAGTCTCTCTTATTTATCAATGCATACGATTTAGCGACTCTGTATAGGAATATTGAGCCACGATGACTTGGGCCCAGTACTGTTCTCTCATCCCTCCTAATGTAGTTAACTAGATCCACGATGTACTTAACTATTCTATCATCTACGTATATTCCTTTATCAATGAATTCTTGCAACCACTTAAATTCATCCAAT
>JAMOPC010000237.1 GCA_027064845.1 Desulfurococcales archaeon
ATGGATTTTATTAGATTCATGCTTGCACTACGATTTAAGGGAGAAGAGCTCGAAAAAGCTGTTGATGAGGCTGTCCAAATATCGGATCTAGGGCTTAAATTATTCAAACCAATTAGAGGATATAGCAAGGGTATGAAGAGGATACTTGCGTTAAGCGTAGTATTGACTTCTAAGCCTAAACTACTAATTCTTGACGAACCTACCACAGGACTAGATGTCGAGAGAAGTCTATATATTAGGAATCTTATTAGGAAGTATAATCAAGAATATGGTGTCACAGTGTTGCTCAGTAGTCATAACATGTTAGAAGTGGAGTACTTATGCCATAGAGTAGGGATGATCTATAAGGGCAGAATTATTGCTGAAGGCAGTGTTGAAGAACTAAAGACTAAAACCAATAGTAGAAACCTCGAAGAAGTATTTATAAAAGTAACAAAAGAGGCTGGATACTAATGGCTTTTAAAAATATTCTTATTAGAGAAATAAAAGCGTTCATTAAGAATCCTGCATTTATACTAATGATCATTTTAATGATAGGATTCTACGGAGGGTTAGGACAACTATTCAGTCATGCAAGTCAGGAGGCTGTGAAAGAAGCAATGACTCAGAATATAGGCATTATTCTTTTAGACAAAAACAATTTAGCAAGAGAAATAATAAGTCATGCTAATAGAACATTGGGAGGAAGAATACATTATGTGTCTTCTATAAATGAGGGATTGAACAAGTATGGGGTAGTAATAATTATTCTCGAAAACTTTACAGAGTCGCTGTTATCAAACAAAACACCTACGGTTTTATTGAACTCGACAGTAGTGATAAATAAGTTCTCATTTACGGTATCTGCAAAAACAGGAATAGTGGAAGCATTTATAGATGCTGTTCAGGAGGCCTATAGGGACATAATAATTTCAAAACATGGCCTTGAACC
Source organism: Desulfurococcales archaeon (assembly GCA_027064845.1). Taxonomy (GTDB): domain Archaea; phylum Thermoproteota; class Thermoprotei_A; order Sulfolobales; family Desulfurococcaceae; genus JAGHDU01. Next base: position 932 of record JAMOPC010000237.1, read on the forward strand.
AAGTCTTCTTAACAAAAAAATAATTAGTAACACAATTGTAAAGGTTGGAAAAAATTATATGCCCATGACGGAGTTTGGCACTATAGTGAGTATTGGTATGAGTTTTCTAATGTTATTAGCGATAATCATTGCATTAAATGCATCTAACGCTGTAAGCTTCATGGCTATGGAGAAGACGGAGAAAGCTTTTGAGCTCTTATTGGCTCAACCTATACCTAGAAGAACAATTGTATTAGGAAAACTTGTTGCTTCTGTCATTGCATCGATCATTATGGGTGCAGCTTATATTATTGGTTTATTCCTAATGATAGGGGGAATGACTAGTGGATTCTCTACAAATGCTACAGCTACCACAGGAACAAGTAGTGGTATTGAAGCAATAACACAGATAATAGGCATAAATGGACTCCTATTGATGACTGGGGCTCTTGTCCTCGGACTTATATATACTGGAGCATTGGGATTAATACTAGGATCACTAGTATCCGACCAGAGAATGGCTGGAGTAATAGTTGCGCCAGTAATGTTCTTATTCATGGGAATAGCCTTTATATCGTTCTCTATGGGGTTACAATTAGACGTATTAACAAGTATATGGGTAGGGACAACAATAGTGAATTTACCAATATATACGATCTATGCACTCATAAGCGGTAGTTACGACCTAATAATAGCGGCTTATGCTTCAGGAATAATATTTACAGTTGCACTAATTGCATTAGCTATATGGATATTCAATAAAGATATCGTTATACTAGGAATAAGATTTGAAAGAAAGTCAATGTTATTCAAATAATTCGATTTTTTACAAATCCTTCAGTAAATTGTTCGATAATTAGCTTTTATAGATACCATAGTAAAGATTAATAGTGGGTTATAATGCTAAGGTGGTGTCGAAAATCAGATTCGCTCTCATATTTATAATCTTAGTGCTGGCATTGCTTATCAACCCTGTAGTTATAGAGTCTAATCCTATTCCAGCTCCAACAATTATTTTACACTACGAATACATGGTCTTTAATATAACACGTATAAATAATAGCATTACCAACGTGTCTTTCTATGGGAGATTCGTAATGGAAAATGTTGGGTACAAGAATCTAGTATTATATTTTCCAGTACCTAATGAAACCCTTGATAACGGACACGTGACTGTAAGGACAAATGGAGAAAAAGTTAACTACTCCATTACATGGGAGTTTATTGTATGGGGTAAAAAATATAATTATACCACTATACTTGGTAGATTACCTCTGATTAAATGGGTTATCAGAGACGCTTATAAATTGAAGAAATTTACTGTCGAAGT
>JAMOPC010000238.1 GCA_027064845.1 Desulfurococcales archaeon
TGAAGATATAAACAAGCAATAAGTCTTCGACCAATGTAACAATACATAAAGAATTGAAAGATGATCTTTTTCCTAATTATGTTTCTCTTTTCCTCTAGTTCGGTAACAACATGTATGGAATTAATCGTCTTACTAGGGGTAGGGGGTTCGTGGTAAGAATGGATAAAGTTGGAAGTATTTGAATATTTGAGGTCAGTATTTATTTAGGATTTGGTTATAAGATTACGAGTGTTGGATTAAATGTTATGGAACTAGTAGTTTGGATTTCTATCCATGGTATCTGTATGAAAAATTAGAAGAGTGTTTTATTATTTTGTTAATTCTATGTATGTATTTATTACTTTGTCTAGTTTTGAATAGCAATTTACTGGTATGACGTGATTTTTCATAGCATATTTTGATACTATAGAATCTACTGATCTTAGCCCATGGACTATTCCGATCATCTTCATTTTCTTTTCACAATATTGTTTTATTATCCTGTTTACTTCTTTTAGTGCTGGATGATTGTTTTTTATGGCGTCTATAGTCTTTATTACTTGATCCACGTCTTCCCTTTTTGGTTTTCTTGCCTCCTCTATTACGACAACTAATTCATTATCCTTATAGACCCTTATTTCATCAGCATATTTTGTACCACTATCTAGTTCATTCTTTATTACTATATCATCTAATTTGATCTTAATCAATCCACTTGATTGTCTTTTCTTATTCTTTGAGTAAGTCAATATACTCACGCCTAACAGCTAATTCTGTAACTATATCAGAGAAGTGTTTCTCGTCTATTCCGTCTTCATATACTAGATTTTCTATTTTCACGCTTTCTTTTTCTCGGTAAAGCAAATATGCTGAGACCTTATTAGGATCTATTAATGTATATGGTTGTATACCTATTCTTGCGAGATGCTCTTCTATTTTGTCCTTATTCTTCTCTAATATCATGTTATAAGCTTTCATCAATACATTTATACATGCCACTAGGTAATCGCTATGAGTAGTAATATATATTCCAAGATTCCTCTTAGACAAGGCATAACCTATTATTTTGGATAAAACCCATACCGCGCCAGGATGAAGATGTGTTTCTGGCTCTTCTAAAAATATGTTTTTGAGCCTAGTACTTGTAAAACTAATAAGTAAAGGCAATACTTCTCTTATCCCAGCTGGTGCTTCCTCTATAGACTGATCGATTCCGGACCAGAGCCTCACATATATTTTCTTAATGTTGGCTTCTTCTCTATAGAATACATCAACAACTCCAAATTCTCGATAAATTTCTCTAAGCAAATCCTCCTCAATATCACAATTTCCACTAAAGAAATCACTAAATAGAATCCTTACTCTCTTCAAAAATTCCCTATCAGCAATATTTATCGAATGTAATTGATTATCTGTGAGTGAATCAAAAACAGTACTCAGTGATCTAAGAATACCTGCTCTACCGTCTACAATTAAGAAGTTATCTTCATAAAATGGTGAAAAACCGAGAACATATTCTATTGTATATGGTATCACCTTATTAGTAATGAAAGACCTTACATCATTTTTATCGATAACTATTGTTTCCAATACTTTTCCGTTCCCTATCCTTACCGAGAGCTTCCTAGACTCTTTATCATATTGAACCCTGATATTATCGGCAATGTCCTCAACTCGAACCTCAACCCAAGAAGCTTCAACAGCTTTTTCTTCCTCTGCGATTCTCCTCCTAAGAAATATTTCTAATTCTCCGCGGGGACCCTTGATGTTTATTATTGATTCATCAGCGTCTCTCTTAATGAGACTAGCAACTGCTAAAACACTCTTATTATATCTCTTGCTTAGCCTTATGGATAAAGAACTAATTCTCCCCCTATATAGTTCTGTAATTATTTCTCCAAAATTCATTTCGATTAATGAGTCAAATGACTTAATAAAATCAAGTATTATTTCACTAACTAGTTCTTCAAGATCATTTTCATTAAATCTTTCCAAAGAGAGAATATTTAAGATCTTATCTATTCTGCTGATATATTCTACGTAGTTTTCTCCATGGAGTTTTTTCAAGTCTAATTCGCCGTGATACGTATTACTGATCATCCATAAAAGATACAACAACATGGACTTTCCAACACTATTCTTACCGATCAATATTGTTAATGGCCTTATATCTAATTCAACATTATCAAACGGTCCATAGTTTTCCAATCTTAGAATAAAACGACGCAAACAAATTCACCTATATAAAGTATTTTTCTATGCTTAATAATTAAAAATTATATAGTCGTTGAATCATCATATTAATGCTGTTATCAGCGACAATACAGTATTGGGAAAATTCGATGATTATAGAAAAGATTCCTTCAAGAACAGTTGCTATGATCTCGTATAGGTCGGTGAAGCTGGAAAAGGGTAATAGAGTAAATCCTTATAACATTTTTAAATGGTGGGGAAGAAGATTTTCCTTTCTCAGCAGAGCATTGCTCGCAGCTCTTTCAACTAGTAAGACTCGTGACATGTTAAAATGCATAGAAGAACCTAGTACTTGTTGGTCCTTTACCTGGAGAAAAAGAATCCTAGACCCCTTCATGGGTGGAGGAACAATAGTTTTAGAAGCACTAAGGCTAGGATACGACGTTATAGGGATCGATATAAACTATGCGGCTAAAGCCATTGTTGAACAAACACTAAGGCTCCTTGATAGAAAAAGCTGTCTAAACACCTATAGCTGTTTATTAAAAACATTCACAAAAACATATAATGAACTGAAAACAATTTGGACAATACCAAGAGTTGGTGAAATAATCCACATATACCTAGCACGATGCCCACCATGTAAAGCCCCTATATGGATCTCTTCTAAGAGGAGAAATAACAGGGTCGTAAAATACCTAGTGCTAACCGAAGAAGGCAAACTAAGATGGACCAATGAAATCGAAGCCAATAAATACTATGATAAAATAACCCCTACAACACCAAAAATTGATCTACCCAAAGACATTTTACCAAAAGAACATGAGAACTACATAGCATATGCCGTAGAGATACTGAGAGAAGATGGTACTAGGAGTTTTTACAGCCTCCTCGATATGGAAGACAATATATCTAGAATAATCAGAGACTATCTTAAAAAACAAGAAAGAATGCTCTATGAGAAATACATAGAATACGTTGAAAAATATGATCAAAGAATCCCGACTCTAAAAGAAACAACAAGGTTGTCAAAGAAAGGAATTAACAACTACTCAAAACTATTCACTTGGAGACAATATATTTCTCTGCTGAAATTATTGGAAAATACCCCTTCTAAATGCCTTGAAATAACTAGTTTAATACTAGGTGATATAGCTAGAACATGTTCACTTCTAGCAATATACTATCAACCATATGCCAAAGTAAACCCAGGCCTTGTAATTAAGAGCTACTGGACACCAAATAACCCTGTTGAACTCAACCCATTCATGCACAGATTTAGAAGTAACAAGATATACAGTATTGGTAGAGGAACGATAGCGTCAAAGCTAAAAACAATAAATAACTTCTGCCAGAGAAAAAACCTTTTATTAAACCAAAACTACACTATCCTAAGATATGACAGTACAAAATACATTCATAAAGACGAAGTCTACGCAATAGTAACAGACCCGCCATATCCAGGATACCATTCTTACATCGATATGTCTCTTTTATACAATTATTTCCTGAGCCTAACTAATAAAACGGAGATAAACTTAGAAGAACTGAATTCATATGATTTATCGGATCAACATGATTATATGAGGTTCTATAATAAATTTGTATCATCAGTATCTAAGTGGAAGAAGATCCCCAAATACTTCGTCTTATTAATAAGCATCCCTAAGACAGAGTATGCCAGTATTATTCCTGAAATAATACGTTCTTCAACAAGTATTCTACCTTACAAATTAATGAATATATACTGGTTTATAGGAGAATCACCCGGAAAACTAGGAAGATCCAAAACTAGGGGAATATATGTACTAGTTTTCAAGAAATCAAAGAAACAAATACCAATAAACAATATTATTGAGAACATTATCATGGATTTTAGAGAGACGAAAAATATCTTTATGAAGAATAACATAGATAACGGGATAAACTGGGAGGCTGAAAAAGAGTTAATCGATGAAACGATTAAGTTAATTATGAGAACAAATATAATTTAGTATGAGTAGGTCTTCTTAATGGTAATTTATATGAATTGTTACATTAATTGGAATGAACTAGCAAAGTACTTGAATGGTTCAAAGTCTATTCTTTGTATATTGCCCAAAATACTTAGACAGAGAATAATGATCAAGAGTATATACGAAAGACACCCCGAACACCCTTTCTTCTCCATGCTGAAATATAATTTATTATTACTAGTGGATATAGTGAATAACCTAGTTCTCGGCATATCATACACGGGTAGAAGAGAAATAGGAAAAAATATATGCTATGAGGTCACATATCCTAGAAATCTAAAGAAGTTAATTAGGGAAAAATGGCTTCTCACGTACGGCTCTATTAATCCAGTAAATTATGAAGACTTTAACGAGATCCAGAGAAGATATATTGAAAACTATTTCTATTACAAGACAATTCTTCACAGATTCTTTGTTTATAAATTAATTGGGAACAAATTGATTCTTTCAAACAAAACTCTCTCACTCATCAGGGACCCCGAAAACCCCAGTATAGATGTATCAATAGGGTTAATTACTGGAAGAATCATTGAATCCAAAAACATAGTTCAAAAGAAAGGATCGTTCATGGGATTATATCCAGTATCCAAAGGAGTTCTTAACACCTATTATATAGGAATAAATCCTAACCCTCCTCCATTAATTCATATCAAAAGAGGATACATAAGTGTAGAAAGCTTAATTGACGAACTAGAAGGTAATGGAGTATATTTAGTCGCAAACATATATGATGGAGAAAGAACAAGGAACATAATCATTGATAAACTAGAGCTATCAGATGAGGAGTTTAAAAGATTTCTAGCTGGAAATCTTTCACTGTTAACATATTATGCAATATATATTTATAATAAGGTATACCATGGCCATGAAAACGCGTTCATTAAGCTTAACAGACTTGTTAAAGTAGCCTCAACTATTTTATTCAGAATATTCAACAGCTTCAGTAATAAAGAAGTAATGAATGAACAGAATGCTCGGAAAACAATATTAGAGGCAATGAACAGATCTATAAATAATATATTTTATAAACGAATAAAGAACAACACTATAGAAATAAGCCTATTACCTTCCAAACCATTATTTAGAAGAAATGACTTTTCCTCCTTATTAACGAGGAGCTGGCTAGGAGTAAGAGCTACTAGAATAGAAAAAATAACTCAGACACTAAAAACTGGGAATATTGGTTGGGGAGAATACTTTTTTATACATCTTATTGGTAGAGGTTGCATGATTGTTATTTAGGAGTACATCATAAGTTATTCTATTAGTTGTTATTCAAGGTGTCTTGAACTAGTATGTTTTTCACAATCATTTTTTGTTTAATACTTGATGCTGTTGAGTAGTTCCACGTACTTTCTATTAACAATACTCCGTCTATAGTATATGTTTTATTATGCATTAATTCCCTCGCTTCACTAAATACGAATTGATCACCATACTTGTTCTTAAGGCTCAATAACTTATCTTTTACTTCATTAATCATTCTCTTATCTATAGTGATATGTACTTTTACGCCTCTCTTAAGAATATTAGCTAACGCATCTATTGCTTGGTCATTAGTGTGTGAAGTCTCTATCTCTAAGCTTTTTCTCGCAGTAGTTATTATCCTATATACTGTTATTCCCCTTACAGTCGATGCCTTAGATCCCTCATCTAGGCCTATTAGTTGTATAAATGCACTAAACAATTTTCTGCTAGTTTCAAGGTTTTCAATAATGGGTTTACTACAGTCTTTTCCTAAATGTATGTCGAGATTACATCCATCATAACAGTAATCGGGTCCGTAACAGATGATTAATGATTCGAGTTTTCTCTCAATAATGTCTTCGAGGATCTCCTCTACTTTACTGGTATCTTTTATTTCTTTACTTAATTTATCCTTAATCCAATTGATTATATGACTATATACGTCTGTATTATGTGCATTGAATAATGACACAATTAATTGTTTGAATATTGAAAAGTCTGGATAAACATTGTTTCTTTTTAAATAGTCTCTGGTTTCGCTTATAACATCAATTACTGCGTCGAGCACTTTTCTCTCATCTTCATCGAGATCACTATATATATTTGAACACTCTGTAGCCTGAATATTTTGTTTAAATTCTCTGGAATATTCATTAAGCGCTTCAGATATGTTTCTGTGTATCTCTTTAAGAAGTTTGTATAATCCTCTCCTATAATCTCCTTTACCGATACTCTCTAATAGTTCCCTAATTGCTTTATCCAGCACTATTGTACCGTATTTGTCTTTTTCCACAATAGCTAAGAAGTATATCTTATCTCCACTAGGAATTATTCGGGAACCATACACGTATGCGAGTTTATCAAGATCTATGCTTAATCTTTTACTTAGCTCTACTATTAATAAATGTGATAAAGTATGCATTAATACAGAACCTACGAAATCAACAAACTTTTCTGAGTAAATATTTCTCCTACTCAGCATCTTATTAACCAGTTCGACCAGAGGTCTTTCATCAGCATTGAACTCGATACGTTTGTCCCTATTTAAGAGTATTCCGTTAAAATTCGACCTAGTTATGACTGGTCTGAGCCTAAACAAGCTTGTTTCATAAACCACATACTTAGTAACTAAAATTTTCAGTAACTCTTGATCAGTATCTTCAATAAACGATATAAGAGCCTTGATGAAATCCTGTGGAGTATATAAAACGAGTCCTCTTGTCCTGACGAGATCCGTATATGGTTTTATCTTTGGCGTGAGCTCCAAAATATTATCTCTTGGTAAATATATTGTAAGCTTCGATACTTTTGAGTCTATTCTAATTTTTTCGGCTAGATCAATAGTTAATGGTGACTCCTTTATCTTGAAGAAATAAACGACTTCTGGCTCTATATCTACATAAACTCTTGGAAATACTTTACGGCTATAATGGTATATTCCAAGTCCTGGGTAGTCCTTACATATGAAAAAACCGGATGGTTTCCGGTTTCTACATGGTGGACAAATAATGTATTTATCATCGATATATTGTATCAACGGGTCCGTCGTTATGTATCTTCCATTATAACAATATGTTATATAATTCAATACGTTTATATCGTATCTAGGCCTATATACTTGGCTGATGAACTCCCTTATTTTGTTCCAGTCCTTGCTGACTATGTCTCTGAAACTACCTTGTATACATCCGATCTCCCTACAAATTTTCTCCTTGATAAACCTTATTGTATCATATGAGAAGCCGTACTGAAAAACATAGTATCTATTATTCTTAATGAATCTAAGTGTTAGAGAACCGTCTAGATCACCGATTATTCTAAAAACCACTACATCAGTTAATTTTACTTTATCCCCGCGAATAAGTCCCACAATACTATAATCATTATATGAAGGTAGATTAAGAGATCTTTTAAGTCTCCTACACTTATTTCTCAGTCTTCCATGACTAAACATTTCATTAACATCGAGAACCCATAGCCTATCCCCAACAAATTTTACACCATTATATTCTGTTTCAGGATAAGTAATTGGTTCGAAAGGAGGAAACCTATAAAATAATTCATAGAAATTAATGTCTTCCTCTTTATTATCCGTATGAATAACTCTTATAGTATCAATATATGGTTTCGCTCCAAACTTATCCCAGCCAGTAAGCTTATTTACGAGATTCAATAACACTAGTTTCTCTCTGATCACATCATTTGGATTTACGAAGAAGATCATGGTTTAAACCCTACCCATAGTTTCTTCTATTTTATTCTTTAACCTTATTATTTTATCCAGTAAGGGCGTGAAGAATACATTGTATTTTTGACGATTTATTTCATCCAATATTTTCTCGATCTTCTTCTTAATGTCAAACCAATCCCCAGACTTATCGTAGAGTGTTATTATATTCATTAACGTGCTTAGTTTTGCAACTACTCTTCCTTTTTCGGAACGATACGCTTCATCAAATCTAAGGATTTCCTCCAGATTATCCAATATTTTCTCAATGAAACCACGTAGCTCCGCTAATTCAATGAATCTGGTATAATATATTATTTCATCAACATGTTCCGGCACTATGTGTTCCAGAATACTTAAATACTTCTTCAATAAATTAACATAATCCTCTATAACATTGTTTACTTCTACAGCTCTATCAATTATTTTTCTTGTACTTGAATCTACAGCTTTACCCGTTCTATTAATTTTATCGAGCAGGTCTTTCTTGATATCGGAGAATAAGTATAATAAGGTACGTAGGTTTTGTATGATGTTTTCTATTGAAACATATTGATCGCTGATCTCTTCTAGTAAATTAGCTATATCAGGTTCTTCAACCACGCTTAAAAGTCTCGATAATTGATTCATAACATCTACGTATTCTCTCTCACTTACTATATTAGCTCCTTTGACGACATATTCACGAAATTCCGATTCATTCATAGTATCAATCATGTATTCTATTACTCTTTTGAGATCGATTAATCTGAATAATTTATATCCACCATACAATATTGTTCTTCTCTTATTGATTATGTTTTTAACAGCATTGTAGAGCAGAATTGATTTTAACAACATGTTAATCTTAACCGAGGATAGATCTTTTGATATGAAAACATTTCTCTCCTTACTGACATCCTCCTCAATTATTCTTTTACGTATGGTTCTATCCGAGAAAAGCCTATAATCCAATGGATTATTTCTAGCTAGTACTATGGCAAGCATAGTCCATAGACTTTCAGAACTCCTGCCTCCACGCCCTATTCTTTGTATCATGCTTTCAACTCTGTCAAATCCCGCATTAACAATGATAGAGACATAGGGGTAATCTACTCCTAGTTCTAGAGTCGTTGTTGCATATATTACTCCAAGCTCTTTTTTCTTAAGCTTATCATATATTTCTTCACGTTTCTCCAAAGGTGTTTGACCAAATACTGTGTCTAAGCCATCAATAAGTAGATCAAATATGCTTGCTTTTCTTCCATCTTTTTGGATTCTCTCCTCGATGATTCTTTTCAGAATATCAGGTGTTAAGTACTCATAATAGTGGCGACAATGGTCTCTTTTTTCTACTGAGTCGTCTAAGCTACATTGTACTCTTCTAACGCATAAAATGTCCAAGGGTGATCCGAGAGATAAGGCTTGTCTGGTTATAGTGTTTAATCTATTTATTTCTCTGACGTTGTTTATGAAGAAAATTGCTTGAGGGATAAAGGATCTCTTTGAACCAATATATGCTTTGTACAGATATAGTATGAGAGCTGAGAGTTCTGATAGGTATGTTTCCCAGCTTACCCAAGGCATAGTCTGTAAGAATAAGTAAAGTTTAAGTCTTTTACCTGAAAATTTAATCTCTCTATATTTATTCCTTATAGTTTCGTAAGTGAGGTCGATAATATTATTTTTATCCACACCTATTAGTGTTGAAGCGAAATCTATAGGACTAGGTACTGTAGCTGATGACACTACTGGGAACAATATTTTCTTTTTAAACATTTTTTCTTGGAGTGATGAAATCATTTTTATCCAATAATGGATCTGTGCTAATCTTATCGAATCATATTCGTGGATTTCATCGAAAACTATTATTCTAGTCTTTAATACATCATATGCATCAATATCGTCTTCTCTCATAGTAAAGCTTGCAAAGAATAAAGTATCTAGATTAGTGATAATTATGTCTGCATCCTTAGCATTGATACTAGGGTCTGGGAATGGAATTACAAAATTATATAATTCTTCTCCTTTGCTAGTTTTACAAACTATTTTGGGACCATTTGCTGTTTTCTTAATATATAATTTACCGTTTTCGCTGCATTTTATTCCACGAAAATCTATGTATTCATTGAGTCCTGCTTTATCATATTTCTTTTTTAATTCATGAGTATCTCCATCTCTAATATATAGTGTTATCTTTCTTGACATGTATTTATTTAATAATTTTACTAGTTTAACGAGCCTAGCCATTTGATCTATTTCAAGCATTTTCCTCGGATAAACAAATATATACTTATACTTTGAATCAAGATTCCTCAAGAGGTCAACAAAAACTATCGTTGTGAATATCTCTGTCTTACCAAAGCCCGTCGGAGCGACTATTAAAGCGCCACTAGAACAATCTAGATTCTGTAATGCTGTAAGAATAGAGTATGCTTGATACATATCAAATCCTTTTGACCCTCTTTCACCAAAGTATTCCTTAAGACTATTAACGAGAGCTCTAACTAATTCAACAGTAAGAATACTAGATATTATATTACATAGTTTTCTAGAAATTATACCGTATCTAGTATCATCAATGTTTTCACATGGTAGGATTACACGGTCAGCTTGTGAAGGAGCTTCTCTCACTTGGAGACTATATAGGGATGACAATATCATTTTGTTCCCATTAGGTATAATTCTAAGATCACTAGCTCTCAGAAGGAGATCAAAGAATAATGAACGATAACAATCCTCCTTAATCTTTATAATCAAGCCTTTCTTAACAAGTAAAGTAATGATTCCTAAAGCGTTATCAAAACCTGAATCCCTTGCAATCTCCAATAACTCGTTCCACGAAACACAGTAATCGGGAGAGGATATCTCACAAATATCTCCAATCTTGCAATTACTATTAATTTTTCTACACTCATGAATTAATAGTGCCTCAAAAACCTTCCTAAGAACCGATGAAGTAGTCAAACAAACCCCCATATTACTTATTGAGAATAATCATTTATTTATTTATGAGAAATGATGTGAACGTTTTATTAGACATTATTATTTGGTATTTGATTCATGGTTTCTCAATTTTGTCTCTGTTCTTCGTGGTATGCATTTTAATAATGAAGTGTATTTACTTGTCTTTTCTTTTAGGATCCTGTAGAGTTTTTCACCATTATAAATGATTTCAATTATTTCACTGTTTTCATCAAGTTTTATTATTTCTATGATATCATGGTTTAGGGCGGCGTAAGCAGCAAAATTCCTTGCCGACGGTATTTCTTCGACAAGGTCATTGACGGATTCCTTGTCACTGTCTCTTTTCTTTGCCTTTTTCCAGTATTCTCTTAGTAGTTCGCCGGGGATCTCGATTCCTTTGTCTTCACCGAGTTCCTTTTGAATATTCTTAGCTATAACTGTCAGGTCAGAGGTTTCATGAATAACTATTTGTTTTTTATCCCAATATCCCTTCTCCGATAATAGGTCACCAATTCTTTCTCCAAATTCTTTCAACGAATCTATTTTGGCAAGATCCTTGAATTCTTCCTTATACTTATATTTAATTAAAGCATCAATTACTGGAAGAAATTCTAGTCGAAAATCCTTATCGAAGAAGCAGTAATTAGTATCTGGTATTTTGTCTTTTGAACCGTATTCTATTTCATATTCTACGGTATTATCTTTTAAAACAGGTTTGATCAATACCTTATTGTCTTTAAGGTTTGGTAATTGTTCTAGCTTCTTGACGATCTCCCTTATTGTAAAAGGTATGTTTGTTCCACCGGATAACTTGCTATTATTGAATACTAAACCGACTAGTCCAGTTCTCAGAGCCTCTATCATACATACAATAGTTATTCATAATAGTTTCTAATCGAGAATGATCAGTATTCTTGTCAATATTCAGTATTTTAGCTAGTGGTTTTTCATTATAATATTTT
>JAMOPC010000239.1 GCA_027064845.1 Desulfurococcales archaeon
AAAATCCATCTCTGGTAAATCATCAATTTCTTGTTCTTTTTTCTTGGTCTTCTTCTTAGCCATTGTTTATTCACCTTGTTCACCTAATGATGATTTCATGACCTAGTAGCGGCATGAAGAAGAAGATCATAAGTATTATTACAACCATTCCCGTGAACATGTATAGGATCGCTTCTGTTTTGCTAACCGTTATCTTGCCTAGGAGTTTCTGGATACTATGGCTAGCGATATAGCTGTATAGAGTCTTTGGATTCAATACTACAGGGTTAAGTTTTCCAGTTTTAACATCTTTAGGCGGGTCCTCGAACTGGTATACTACCTGTGTATTAGCGTCGAGTATGAAGCAGGGTTTTGCACTCCATTTCTCCTTGAATATATAGGGTTCTAGCTGCTTTGGTTCAAGCTTCCAGAGCCTTTGGCCTTTCTTATCTAGTATTTCGCCGTCTTTCGTGAGATAGGCTTTTGTCTTCCATATTATGTCGCCATTACGGACTAGAATGTATACTTCTCGTACGTCAAGTTTACTTATCTCTTTTTTCAGCTTTCTTTTCACTGTTTCGAGTTCTTTTTTATCTGGATCCTGGCTTGGTTTTTCTGGAAGCCTAATAGTTATTGGTGATGCAGTTAGTATAACCAGTCCTAGGAGCAATGTGAAAAGCCCTAGCCATAGATCTAATTTAAAAACTATTATTATGGATAATGGTATGAGTAAAAAACCGATTCTTCTAATCTTCATCAATAACACCCCCTATATGAGGGCTAGGACTCGATTACTGCTTTTAGTTCGAGTGTAAAGCTTGTTGTTTCTGTTACGTTTCCAGCTTTAACATATATTCTTGCCTTGAACGCTGTTGTTCCCTTGCTTAGCATTGTTTGTACATGAGCTGTTGGATCGGTATCATCTATTATTCCAATCAATGTATCGCCTTTATAGATCCTTATTTCCCATTTCTCCAGTACATTGAGATTTGTACCGTTAACATAGAAGTCTATGGTTCCATTAACATTTGTTGTTACATCAAATGTTTTCTCAACGCTCGTCTCATTACCTGGATACAGTTCTCCGAAATCTATATCGATTGTTGTAACTCTAGCACTTGGAATAGGCTTAATAGTACCTGTAGCATGGATAGCTGTGCCATGCCATAATACAGCAGCTCTAGCAATTATCGCTATTAATATTATGGTTAAAACAGCTACTGGGAAATATTTCCTATGCTTTTCCAAGAGCTTCATCTGATCACCACATAATAGTTTATATTAGCTCTTATAAGAGCTGAAAAGCTGATTTGAGCTAACATGAGCTTTTCACAGAATATATAAACACGGGCTAAGCTATTCTTGGTGATAAGGTGTATGAAGCCCTATTATTCCTTATTACTAGTATTATTGTTTACGCTATCATTTACAGCGATAATATACGCCGATACTTCTCAAATAGGTCCAGGGATAGATAAGCAAAGACAAGATGTCGAGTACTACTATTTCGGTCCACTAACCTATGACATGTACCCATTTGGGGACATATACATAGAGTTCCAGGCTCCAGCAAATGCTACATATACATTTTATATTGGATGGGGCACGGTTGAGCAGCATGCAAGCGGGTATATTCAATTCGAGCTAACAGACAATAATAACAACTACATAAAAGACATTACAATAACGTTCAGCGATGGAGTAGAGTTCCACGCAGAAGAATTATTCACAGTATATCTGACAAAAGGAACTTACAAGCTATGGATAAAACCACATTTCACAGACGGATCCCTTATGCTGCTAAGCTATGATTCATCAACGGATCCCAGCAGCAGCTACTACAATCATCCACAATATGGATGGATCCAGTTAAGAGACCTGGCCTGGTATGCCCTATATAGTATTGATAACGGGGGCTCCTCGAGTAATCCAGAAATACCTTCACCTAGAGCCATATATGATCCAAGCAGTATCTGGAGTGATGACAATTACGTTTATGTCAAGATAACGATATGGAACTGGAAAAATGGGACCACAATAACTATTTACCGTTACGATGAGATCCTCGATACATACACCGATAAGCAGGAATTCACAGTTGAATATGTTGGAAAACAGACAATCATAGCGAAATTCAAGCGAATAAATGGCGGAGAAACGGGCGGAGACTATATTTATATCAGCGGATACGATCTAAACGGAAACTTTTACAGTACAAGGCTAGAACCATTCAATGTAACGGTCACTCCTAAGG
>JAMOPC010000240.1 GCA_027064845.1 Desulfurococcales archaeon
AGGGGCATGCAAGTACACACATTAAGCAACCAATACATTTGTTAGGATCTAATATGACGAATCCCTCTGGTGATCGATGTAGTGCTTTTGTCGGGCAGACATTCATACACGGAGCATCTTTACAGTGTTGACACCTCATAGGAGCATATAGTAGATTATCAATTGTTACAACTCTAATCCTCGGCTTCGGCAAAGGTTTCTCGAAAACAGCACCAAATAAATCCTTCGATACTGAATGCTCTACAGCACAAGCTATTTCGCATGCCTTACAGCCCATACACCTCACAGGATCAATGAAGATAACGTATTCTTCGCTTTTAGAAGTAATTGCTGATGCCAATGTAGTTATCACCTCTGATAAATTAATAGATTTAATATTTATACTAGAAAATCGTGTTTAGAAAAATGAAAACGATAAAACTAAACCGAGTTCAAAGTTAACGAAAATAACTAGATCATGAAATTAACATAGTTTCCTTCAAAAAGTTTTTTCGAGATATATTCTCTCAATTCCTTGTATTTTTCAACGATCCTCAATGCCTCCGGCGTCAAAACACTAAATCCTCTCTTATACCCGCCTTTGTGGGAATCAAGAAGCTTGTATCCAAGCTTCTTCTCTAGACGCCTTATTTTATAAATATATGTAGATGGGTTGTATCCCAAGACCTGGCATGCTTGCCTAAAGGATCTAACATGTAGTAGTACTTCTAGTAGGTCAAGTACATCCTTTGGGATTACAACATTGTCCTTAAGAATAAACGATATATTAATACATGGGATCATATCTGATAATCGTGCTTTAAATTTGCATTTAGAGAACATTATTGATCTAATATCTTTTATACCTGCTTCTTCAACGTATTTATTAATAATATTTATTGTTAATGGACACTTGGATACTCTACCTGCTGGATCAATGAAGAGTTTACGACAATTCTCTGTCAAGGGTTTCTCCAGTAAAGTAAGGGCTCGATCCTCTATGAACGCTGTATATGCTCTATAACCAATAAAGTATCCGTGAGGTAAGGATACCTCGTATCCACGTTTTCTAATATGATCGACTATGTTTGGCGAGTAAATATTCATATATGGTGGTTCGCCAACTCTTAACTTTACATTATATTTTTCCAAGATACAAAGCATTGATAAAATATTTTCAAGTAGACCTTCAAGCGATCTCACCGTGAGATATATAGAGATATTTTCTATTCCTTGGCTAACCAGAGTTTTTATCATCTTTTCCTTAACAATTAGTTGTTGACGATTTGATACCATGAATATCAGTTCATCTATGTTTTTCAATATACTCTTATTTATGGGCTTAACCGATTTAAGTGGAGACAATAAGTATATTTTCTTACTAATATTCCTGACTTTATTCACGAGATACTCTAATCGGGGATGTAAGAAGGGATTCGGGCAAAGAAATACGGTTTCGTCGAAAAAGAAGTCTTTCAGATTATCAATGAATTTATCGAAGAGCTTATATGATAGAATGATTTTCTCCCTGGATTCAGGTATGCGTAAGGGGCAGCCAAAACATTCACCATCACAGCTCGATGTTGCTCTTATTAATAAGGTGTTCCAAGGCATTTTCTAAACCAATACATTGTTATTATTCGAAATAGGATTCGAATCCACAGAAATGGTATCCGAGCCCCCAACAGTATTTCTCTATCGTAGTGTTTTTGCCATAGAGTTTTTCAAGAACCCCTTCTATGACGCCTGCTTCAAAATCGCATAATGCTATACCAATATAGGATGTCCCATAACAGCTCATGCATTCATAGAGATTTATTTTCATTGTATTGAATGATTCATTAACTATATCTAGTAGTCCTATCTTTTGTCTAAGGAATATTTTTGGTAAATCCTCTATTGATTTCACAGCACCTTTTTCTACAAGACTGTATCCAAGGTCTTTCCCAGAGGCTTTCATTAGTATCTTCATCAAAGATATACTATAGTTCATTATTCCTCGAATAATCATTCTATATGTTCGTATATAGGTTTTGTCTATAGGATTGAGTGAGCTAAAAGTTGGTCTATGCACTGTAATTGGATATATTCCTTCTCTAATTCTATATATTCCATTACTATATACTTTCTTCCGAAAATTAGCCCGCTTTATATTCTTTTCCTTATAGTATATATTTCTCCAAAACTCGATCCTTTTTCTAAGAAAATCTTCGTCAAACATTGTTTCTTGTTCTTCTTTAACCAATAGTAT
>JAMOPC010000241.1 GCA_027064845.1 Desulfurococcales archaeon
ACCTATATCATTCGACAATGTTGTGCTTTCCCCTTTTAACAGATAATCGTGTCTTCCCTAAACACGTTTATTGTTTTAAACATGTAATAGAGTATTGGGATAAAAACTCAGTGATAGGGTTTCAAAGAATTAGGAATGAGTAGGATTTAAATAATGGTTTTCCATTGGATGTATCAATGAATAAAAACAACCATGGTTATCTAACTGGGAGGAATATTGCTTCTTCTCCTGGTTTAAACTTGTATATTCCTTTGAATCTGAATAATCTATATGCTGTGTATAGAAGAGCTGGAAGCGCTACTATTGCTCCTCCTGCTAGTCCGTAGGTAGGGATCTGCATGAACTCGTAGGTTATTATTCCACCAATTATTGATGATCCTATAAGTGTTCCTAATCCGCCAGCAAAGTTTACTACGCGTCCTTTCCAGCTCAACGGGTATTCTAAGTAGACAATTGTTCCATCAGCAGCGTCCACTATGGTTCTATATTCTTTTCCTTGGTAAGTATACGTTATGTCCCAGAACGGGTAATGAGCTATGCCCACGTATTTTGACTCGTCTATTACCTCGTATCCTCTTGGGCAAGAGATTTTTGCTTCCTCTACTGCTTTCTTCAGGCTTGGTTGTTTTACTTCTTCGAATACCTTCATAGGATCCTTTGTTGGTTGTAAATATACTCCGTTCTTGAGAATTGTGGGTTTGAAATATATTCTAGCACGTGCTGGGAAGTAGTAGTCGGGAGGTATGGGTATTGGTAAGTCATCGGTAGCAATTACTAGCTTGTATTCTACTTCTTCGCCTCCATGAATGGAGAGTTTTAGCTCGTTTCCTTCCTTCTCCTTCTTTAGTTCTTCGAGCTCTTCCTTGCACGGTGCCAGTATGTTTATTTCGTAAATATATATTGGGACGTAGTAGATCTTGGCTTTGCTAAACGAAGAGTTTTCTTCTACGTCCTCAGCTACTCCTATTTGTTGAGCTGCGAATCCTCTTGCTAATCTATATGCTTGGTTTTTATCAATTATTGTTTTGAACAAGTAGTGCTCGATCTTCTCCTCTGGGTTAGCTAGTTTGAACGTGGTTCCACAATAAGGACAAGTAGCGTATGTTACTGTTGCTGGAACCCTGTATTCTGCTGAGCAGTAAGGGCATCTCACCTGCTTATACGTTCCTTTCTGAGACATGTTATCACCTCATGTTCTTTAGTAGGTCGCCAACTATCGAGAGATCTGTTAATGCTGTGTTTGTATATTTAGCGAATTTAGATAGTTTCTTACCGAATTCTTTTAAAGACTTGAATCTTTCACCGATAACCTCTACTCTAACGGGTCTGGTAGCCATTCTTATCGCATAATATGATGCACCTGCGCCTAAAACCCCTATTATGCCTCCAATTAGCATGAATTTTGATTCGCTCAGCATAGCTGTGATTCCTGCGATTCCCCCAGTTACTCCAGCGATAACACTTGCAGCTGTACCCCACATAATCCTTGTCATCATGTTCATTGGTTCTTCCGCCACTATTGTTTCTCCATCCCACCCACTCATGAAGAATCTATAAGTTGTTCCACCATACTTGTATGGTACAATATATAGTGGAAGCAGTATAATGGGCGAGATTTTAACGTCTACGTCAAAGGGTCTTATCCTCTTCCATAGTATTCTTGAACCAGTAACTGTTCCCGAGCCAGCCATGAATCTTGCCTTTGTCTCTGCATCCCTTTTTATCTTCTCAGTAACCTTGTCGCGCAGGAGGTCTAAGTGGTCGTCAAGAGCTATTCTCAGTGCTTCATCTTTATTGATCTCTACGCTTAGTATTCTTCTAGTCTTCTTCCTCTCGAGCTTTGTCTGGCTAAGCGGTTGTGGCTGAGGCTTTGTATCAATATAGTGTTTACCAAGTACTCTTATCGAAAATGCTTTAACTCCTCTTCTTCCAACTATTGAGTGTATTTCTCTCAAGGGGCCATATATTCCTGATACATTGACTATTACTGATTCTGTCCAACATTTTGTTTCTTTACCTTCCTTTCTACACTTCTCGATGAATACTTGTACTTTACCAGAATAGTCTGCCTTGGCAGTAGCGTCTGCGAAGTAGAAGGGTACATATATTTGTAATGGTTTACCAAACTCTATGTTATTAACGATCTTTTTCAAGTCTCTATCATGTTCAGCTCTCTCACGTGCTTTTGCTAATATTTTAGATTCAGATAAAGCATTCACGATGAAT
>JAMOPC010000242.1 GCA_027064845.1 Desulfurococcales archaeon
TGCATAAGCTGCGATCAATGAGTTGAGCATGCCTATATCTATTAGCTTAGTTATGCTCCATGGCGTAGAGGGTTTTTTCCTAATAACAAAGCTACTGCCTTTTCTTGAAACTTCTTTGGAATATGTAAGGCTTATTCTTAAACCATCTTCTGTTAATCCTTCAGCTACTGGTTGAGCGATTGATATGTGTTTACCCATTTTCCTAGCGAGCCTTAAGACTAATCTATCAATAGCTTCTTTACCAACTTTTATATTCGTACTTATCCATCCATACCAGTTATACTTTCTATGAATAACTTGCACTTCCGAATCAGTACTATTAGCCGATATTTCTTCTATATGGTTATCTTTTATCAATGGGTATATAGGTCCATATCCGCTTACAAGTTTTCTATAATAATAGTTAATACTTACTGGTTGTTTCGCATAGATTTCGATCAGCTTATTATCATTTAATGAGTTAATGGTCTCTTGGATACAGTAGTTATTCGTACAATTAGGATTAGCTATATAGAGCTTTGTAAGAGCTTCGATTGTATCTTCGTTATACATGGGTTCGTTTATAGAATATATTATTTTGTTCTTTGAATGACCAATAATAACAACTATGGCATCATCGACAATGTATTTTTCTATAGCACTAATAGTTTTCATAGGAATAATGTATGATTCTCTAACATAAGCTTCGATTATATTTCTAATAGCTGAGTAGGTTAATAATTTATATTCTTTCACTTTCTGCAAGAATATATGTTTAATAAAAAAGTTATGTAAAAAAACACGTCTATTATTTTTATTCATATGTATCCACCTTCGTCCGAAGTATTATACTATGGTACAAAATAACTTACTTTATTAACTGCATTGGTACAGGCTCTGTTTCTCCACTGTTATATACTAGAACAACATAATGTTCATATGTCGTGTTAAGAGCCTTAGTTATAATTATATTAAAACTCCTAGTAGTGCCTGGATCTATAGTAATATCCATATTTTGTACAATATTATCAGGCAGTATTTTAACTTGTGTAATTTCGGCTGTAGCAGTGCCGATGTTCGTTGCTTTAATATTAACTATCGTAGTTGAACCCTCAACAAGCATTTGTGCAGATACTACTGATAAAGCAGCATATTCCTGCGGCGCTTTTAGTGTATTAACCATGTAGTTATATATTATGACCCCGCCAGCCACTGTTATTATTAATAGTAACGTTGTTGCGACTAATGGTGATATAGCTTTCATGACCTTGGTTCACCTCCTTGAATATAATTCGAATAGAAAACTTGTTGTATAATGAAAAGAATATAGGCGGGTTAGACAGTGAGGGCTAGGTGAAAATATTCCGAATACGAAGACGCAACCAACTTATCACTAATGTTTCTTTTTAAAAGGTTTTCTAAAAGGTATTATTTTAAGGGGATAGGAGAATCGGTGAAAAATATGGCGATTGCTGAAACTAACGAGAAATATAGAGCTATAAGTGCTGCAGAATTCTTCTACAAATACAAGGAAATAGCTGGCTTCGCAAACCCGGCTAGAGCATTATATCAAACTATTAGGGAATTAGTTGAGAATGCCCTAGATGCTACAGATGCACATGGAATACTACCCAATATTAAAATAGTGATTGAGAAAGCGGATCAAGTACATGAATACTATAAGATAACAGTGGAAGACAACGGTATAGGGCTGCCTCCCCACATAGTCCCAGAAGCTTTTGGAAGAGTGCTTTTCAGCTCTAAGTACGTGTTAAGACAAACTAGGGGTATGTTCGGACTAGGAGTTAAAGTAGCTGTTCTTTATGGACAAATGACTACTGGACGACCCGTAGAGATAATAACTAGTCAACCAGGTCTAAGAAGAATATACTACTATAAGTTAAGGATCGATATAAACAAGAACGCACCAATAATAGTTGAAAGGGGAAGCTGGAGGAAAAACAGAGACTGGCACGGAACAATCGTTTCATTAACAATAGAAGGAGATTGGAGTAGAGCTAAATCAAGGATCAAGGAATATATTCTTAGAACAGCTGTCGTAACCCCTTATGCTAATATAGTCTTCATCACTCCAGACGGTGAAATACAATACTTTAAGAGAGTAATAGAAAAATTACCTAAACCACCAAAAGAAGTAAAACCACACCCATATGGCGTAGACTTGGAAATGCTTAAGAGAATAAGAGAACTAGGTAAATACTCCACTCTCTATGAGATGCTGATCA
>JAMOPC010000243.1 GCA_027064845.1 Desulfurococcales archaeon
TGCTAATGCGATTATAGCTGCTCTGTAATCTGTTACTTCGAAGAAGGCTTTTTTGGGATCAATTACTCTGAAGTAAACTATTGCATCAACGCTGACAGGGCTATTGTCTTTAGTGATAACGTCCTGTCGTGGAACATCCACTACTTGTGTACGAAGGTCCATTCTATGAACAACACTTATGAATGGTGGAACCCAATGAACACCTGGCTTCAGTATTCCAACGAATCTTCCTAGCCTAATATATATTCCTACCTCGTATGGTTTGATAACAACTATACCCCGGGCTATAATGTATACGATTATAGCAGTTAGGAGAATAAGGAGGATAATTGTAATAGGATCAATCATTACCTATACCACCAGCATTAATGATAACTATTTATTAACTTGTTCTTCTTCCTTTAAAGGTTTAACAATCAAATGTACGCCCTCAACCCCAGTAACAATAACTCTCCTCCCCGGCTCTATGACTACGTCACTAGTAGCACTCCATGTATCGCTATCGATCTTTACCTTCCCCTCAAGACTATAAGGCTTAACAGTTTCAATAACAACTCCGGTCTTCCCTATTAACCCCTCATAACTCTCAGTAACAGGAGGTGATGGAGGAGACAGTTTTCTATAAATCAAATAAGTTAGATAACCTATTGGAAAAGACAAGAAAAGCATTATCCATGGAACAAAGGGGTTCTCCAGCAACCATGGAAAAGCTGTAAGGATCAAACCATATATTATAAGAATAGTCCCTGGCACAGCTATGAAGAAGCCTGGTGTCGCTATTTCTACTACTATTAGTATAGCACCCAATAATAATAGGATTAAGCCTATGTTTAGCAAAAGATATACACCTATGTATTAACTCTCTTGTCACTAATTATATATTCGTAAACATGATCATGTCTTCCAAAAACCTCGTATATTTCCTTGTATTGTCTAGCTATCTCAGAGATCATTTCCGATACATACATGTCTACAAGCTTAGTTGATAATGATAAAGGATAGGGCTCGTAATAATCAAGACCCCTAATAAGAGAGTAGGCAAAGTGCCAAAGTGTCTTGAGAATTTTCCTCCCCCTAATGATCTCTGCATCAGAACCAGTTGAGTTGAAAGAACAATGTAGAACATATATTTCATCGACGCGATAGCTCTTATTATGTTTACTATTAAAAAACTTAATATTAACTATTCTATAACCATGTTTTGTGACTCCAATATATGGTATTTTCACGGAGTATTTTTCCTCAATAATTGGGTCGTATACGAGTATACTTGTACCATTGATAATGTATAATCCATCTTTCCTTACTTCGACAACAGTGTTCTCGGTTGATAACGGAATTGCTTCTTTACTTATAGCGATTGATAAAATAGTGCTTTTACCGGTATGTGGGTATCCCATTAAGAGATATGTCTTTCCGTCCTTGTAGAAACTAATACTGTCTGTAATAACAAGGTATTTTTTCTTAGCAAGGCTACGGGAAAGTACTTGTAATATGAAAAAATATGGTGATTCATTAACATATGGACGGGGCGGGCTTGACTCTACAATATATTTATCAATATCATTGTCTTGTAGAGAAACTAGTTTTACTCTGAAGCCTTCACCTAGTAACCAGTTAATAGCAGTATCGATCCTTTCATTATTCTCCGATATTCTTACACTGTATTCTGGGATATACCTATAGCCGAAAGTATTCTTTAAACCACTAATTATTTCTTCAACATTGTTCTTCAACGATAAACCTATTCTTACACCACTGCTCTCAATGATTATCAACGGGTATCACATATTTCTAAGTAGTAGAGCTATTAAATAAAAACATGTTCTCTCATAACTCCTATATAGGATGAGAAAATGTTCGATATAGAGGGAATGAGAGTACTTATAACTGCATCTAGTAGGGGCATAGGATATGGCATAGCAAAAGTCCTTGTAAGAGAAGGCTGTAAGGTTGTGATAAATGGTAGGAACGAGGAGAGATTGAGGAAAGCTGTTGAAGAGCTCAAGAAGATAGGTTCTGGACAAGTATATGGTGTTAGAGCGGATTTAACTAATCCAGAAGAGCTCGAAGTCTTAGTTAAGAAAACCATAGAATATCTCAATGGTCTCGATGCACTAGTATATATTCCAAGCCCGCCTAAACCAGGATATTTCAAAGACCTCTCCTTCGATGACTGGGAACATGGTATAAAACAACTAGTAACAAGCCCTGTAAGGCTCA
>JAMOPC010000244.1 GCA_027064845.1 Desulfurococcales archaeon
AACAAAGGGGGAACGAGTAGTTCTATAGATATAGACATTGTAAATGACTATGAATAATATCAAAGAAGATATTATCAACACATATATGTTAAACGCGTCCTTAACAAGGTATATTACTGATAGGATACTAGCTACTATTAGCGTTTCCATTAAAGTCTTCATATCAATACGTATAGAGATCAAGAACAACTACCTATATATAATTACTCCTTGGGAACAGGGACTTTCCTCAGAGCCTCCTCAACTATTTCTTCAGCACCATATCCT
Organism: Desulfurococcales archaeon; assembly: GCA_027064845.1. Taxonomy (GTDB): domain Archaea; phylum Thermoproteota; class Thermoprotei_A; order Sulfolobales; family Desulfurococcaceae; genus JAGHDU01. The sequence goes on from JAMOPC010000244.1 coordinate 268, forward strand.
TCGGCTCTATATTGTTCCTTGATATCTATTCGGTGAACAAGAACTGGTTTTGCAAGATGCTTGATATCATCCGGGACCACGTAGTCTCTCTTATTTATCAATGCATATGATTTAGCGACTCTGTATAGGAATATTGAGCCACGATGACTTGGTCCCAGTGCTGTTCTCTCATCACTCCTAATGTAGTTAACTAGATCCACGATGTACTTAACTATTCTATCATCTACGTATATTCCTTTATCAATGAATTCTTGCAACCACTTAAATTCATCTAATCCTATGCTTTCACTAAAAACTACTCTACCTAGATCATAAAGTATGTCAGAGTTCTTTACAATATCGAGTTCTTCTTCGGGCTCAACATAGTTACTCGTGATCTTTACCCAAAACCTGTCTCTAAGAGTGAGTGTAAGAGGATAAATACCTATTTCCTCCTCAATAGGGATCTCGGTTGCTATCACGTGGAAGGGCCTAGGAATATCATATGTTACACCATCAATACTTACCTGGTACTCAGCCATGGCCTGCAATAGTGCTGATTGGCTTCTAGGAGGTGTTCGATTAAGCTCGTCAAACATTAGTATATTAGCAAAAACGGGCCCCTCAATAAAACGAGTAGTACCATCTAGACTATAAATATGATAACCTGTAAGATCAGTTGGTAGTAAATCCGGATTACCCTGAACTCTCTTAAACTTACCACCAATAACACGTGATAAACCATAAGCTATTAAGGTCTTAGCACTACCCGGAGGACCTTCTATAAGCACATGTCCGCCAGAAATAATTGTTGCTACAATTACTTTAAGCTCCTCAGTTTTACCTCTAACAACTTCTGAAAGCGAAGAGATTATCTTTGAAACATCATTGTATGCTCGGAGAAAATCCTCTGATTCACTCATACCTTTAATACCCTACAAACTATTCCTCTCTTGAGAGAATCCTTTTTGCTTTATATAAGTTTATACCTCCTACATGAAGAAACTGAATTGACTTAGGAAATATTAACTAGTAATTTTGTGATAGTTCCTTATTTGTACATGTGCTTGGAAGCGATATACATTGACAATAAAATCAAAAAAGCCCCCATTATTTGGTTAAGAGTCATTATTTCTCCCAAGGCAAAATATGAAAATATTGATGCAAAAACAGGTTCCAATAAGAAGATAATAGCTGTTACCTCGGGCCTGATCTTTTTCTGTCCATAGACTTGTAGTGAGAAAGCACCAATATTACAGACTAAAGCTAAGTAAACAAGTAGTAAAACAGCATCGATCCTTACGAATACATCCTGAATACTACCATTAACTATGTCAGGTATAGCGAATAACATTGTAGGTAAAAACATGAAGTATATGAAGACAAAGGGGTTGCAATCTGAGTATTTATCGACTGCAAGTATTTGGAGAGCCCACATAATTGCTCCAAGCAATACTAGGAAATCACCTATTCTACTCTGAATAGCAACAAGGGAATCTGTAGGCATTGTTAAAAAGTATAAGCCGAGAATACTAGTTAATAAGCTTAGTAAAAGTTCTTTAGAATACCTCTTATAAAGAATACCTGTAATGACATGGACAAATAATACGTTTAAACCAGTTATGAAAGCAGAATTACTAGCAGTAGTATATCTCGTACCCCATGCTTGTAGCCAGAGACCCAGAGAATAAAATACTCCAGCCAATAAACCTCCCTTTAAACACCTAAGACTAAAACCCTTCCTAGTAGCAAACCATATGATATAAGGTGTAAGGAAGATTATCGAGAAGAACCCGCGAACCCATGTATAGGAGTACTCACTAATAATGTTCATCAAGTACTTTATAGCAGGGAAACTACTACCCCAGAAAACCACAGTACCAAACAATGCCAATAAATACTTGTATTCCCGCAACCATTCATCCTCGGAGCAATTATTTGCACAAATACTGTTTTAACAAGGAATTGTCA
>JAMOPC010000245.1 GCA_027064845.1 Desulfurococcales archaeon
CATTTACAGCGATGTAGGGCGGCATCTTTGTCAATGTAAAGTTCAAACCATACCTATCCCTAACCATCATGGCAAGCAACCATGTTGGAGAACCGGGACCTGTGGCTGAGACCTTTGCCTTGCTCAACTCGTAGACACTACTGATATTCCTCCACGACACGAGAGCATAGCCGTTGAGATGAGTCATAGCAACAAGCTTAACCGGGACACCCCTACTATACATAACCAATACGGGACCAATACATGCGAGGGTTAGGTCGAATTCTCCCCTGCTAAGAGCAACAGCTAGTTCTAAGCCGGTACTGAATGTCTTATAGTCAATCTTGAGGCCTACTTCGTCGAAATAACCCTTATCTAGTGCCACCCAGAAAGCAGCTGAGTGATCATTAAGCTCAACACCAACAACAATGTTCTCGGGAGAATCATTACTCATATATGCGTTGATGAAGTAGAAACTACTAGCAAGAACCACTACAACCACAAGAACACTCACGATCTTCAGCCAAAGCTCCATGTCTATCACCACTGTTTTAAACAAAATACATGAGAACAATATAAAAACCTTAATACGTCAAATAACATTATTATACAAGGATCATAAACATTTAACCAAGCTTAAGATCAATATTGAGATCTTCAATTTATTAAACTCCATAAAATACACGTACTTAAGATACATTTTGAAGATATCGTCGGGGAATATCAGCACAGAATCACCATGATCATGTATCTATAACTTTAGTGAAAGCACTAACAACCAAGCCAGAATTCCACTTTTTTCTTTCTGAGAATAATAGCTCACACTCGTAAAACCAAACATGGATTCATCATAGTATGTTTAATTATTATAATTATATATTACAAAAAAGCGCCTACGTCAAATAAGCTCTTATATTCTTGATATTGTAATTAAATGAGTTGAAAAGTTAACTCAATCTAATCAATATAATCTCCTAATTATCTATTGAATTTATTCCAGCAAGTAGATGTGACCAGATATTGGATTTGTTTTAAAACATTGATAAAAATCACAAGAAAATATTTACAAAATTATAAATTTGTTACTATGTAAGCATTAAGAAAAATAATCTATTTCCAAATTTTAATGTATCCATACTCTTTTAATTTGTTTTATTTTATCAAATTCTTTGTCCTCGCTAACAATTACATTGATACCATTGTTCAGCATTGCACCAATGTGTAGAGAATCAGAGGGTTTAAGCTTGTATTCTATCATGAGTTTTGAAGCATGTTCATATTCTTCTTCACCTAGCTCTAATATATTAATATATGGTAAAACAATTGCTTCAATAAATTCAATAGATAATTCATATGGTATTCCATATTTTTTCTTGGATACATATATTAATTCGTCAAGTACGAGCACGTCCGTATATGCCTTATATTTTGAAAGCAAGTCTAAGTAATAGTTTTCGTATAATAATTTGTCTCTAGGATCAGTTAGTGTGTTAAGGTAAACGAGTAGTGGTGTATCTATGAATATTCTCAATCCTCGAACTCCTCCTCTAAACTAGTCGTAGCTAATTCGCCTGGTTTCGGTTCTCTACGATCCTTTATTTGCTTCAATTTCTCGGTGTGAGCTCTAAGTTTTTCTCTAATCGCCTCGACATCGATCTTCTTTTTTACCGGCTTAATCACTATTCCGTCTCTAACCTCAATAACTACCTCATCACCTTCATCAATACCCACGGCTTCACGAATAGCTTTAGGAAGTATAATATATCCTTTTCTCCCAACTTTTGTCCTAAGAGTCAAACCAAGTCCACCTAAAATAAAACTTAGTCAAACCAAGATATAAAATTATCCAATAAATTAATTATATCATAAGAGGAATTATGTTATTCTGTGAGAGATAGCATCAAAAATAGAGAGTATGGAGGGAACCAAGTTATTAACTAGAATAATTAACAATAAGAAAATTTTAGAGCCTTTGCACGATGATCCTTTCAGAGTTCTTGACGAGTTAATTAGTGAACCATATAATGAGAGAATTGATGAGAAGAAGGCAGAAGAATGGTTGCTCAGAAATATTAGTCACTAATATACAAGCATTACTCTTTACTAATACCAAGTGATTCTAGAAAAAGAATTTTCTAGAATGTTAAAAGTGTACAGTGCTTAGAACATCTTTTTCAAAGAATAGTATTTTATTGGGAGTTTTCCAGAGACTATACTTGGGTCTGAGTT
>JAMOPC010000246.1 GCA_027064845.1 Desulfurococcales archaeon
TCCATAGCCTTATCATACATACCTAGAGCTCCGTACCGCATAGCAATCTCGTAGAAGATCATGCCATCCCTTCCATACTTATCAAGTAAGGTCTTTAGACATCAATAACCTTGTAAGGATCAGAAGATGATTTTTACACTTCATTATCTCCCTATTAATTACATTCCATGACAATGAAAATCACCTAGCAGTATTATATAGCACTTTCAGAAGAAATAAAAATACACGTTTCTTGTTCTTTGCTCTTGATTCGTAATGCAGATAACATCAGCAATGTCCTGGCATTAACACAAATATAAGCACGACTGCGGTCTAACTATCAGAATTTTATATTACGATAAACACTATCGTCGAAAAACCAGTAGAGTCAAATATAAAGAACGAGTCATTTATGTTACCCAAATGAAAAAACTTGTTAAAGCTAACCTTTAATTGCCTACATAGTTCTCCCCAATATCCTCATAGGATACGGGCTTCATGCTACTAAGTAGTTAGCAAATAATACTAGTCATTATTAATTTACATGCATAGTTATCTTGTTCTTCTTTAATCTCCTCCAGAAGCTCTTCCAGATTCTTGATTTACTTCAGAATTTTCCATACTATTAACAAACCTATGAACACTAAACAACAAAGGAGCAATAATTCCATCAAACAAATCCTCAAGTCTCTCAAAAAACCTTACTAGCCTCCTCAACAAACCGCCTATATACATAAACATGATCAACAATACGATTCAACAAAAACTTTAAACAACCCCGCGTTTACATCGCTACATTGTAATCATAGTTTAGAAAGAATATAAATAAATCATAAACGGATACGCACTTGAAGCCAAGTATATTAAAGAGACAATTAGGATAGTTTAATGTTTAGTCAAGCCATTTGATATATTGCGTATTTGGAACCACTAATTGATAAATTCCTGGGTATAATGCTATCTCTGATATATTTGAGTTATATTCTTAATTAATTTCTTAAATTCTATTAGCTCTGGTTTACTTTTATCCTTAATATTAATTCCGTAAAGTTTAATCTTTCCTTTCAGATTTTCATGTCGACTTATCATTGAAATAAACCTCGCTATTCTAGTTCCCCATAGTAACAGGCTGTTATTAGGCATAATGATCCATAATTCATTTGATTTATCTTTTCTTGTCATAATTGTGTTTCTTATTTTTAGCTCTGGTATTTCTGTCGCAAACAAAGTTTCGATCTCAATTATTCTATTTTCAACTTTATCATAGATATCGGCTACAATATCGTTTAGTTTTACTTCACATTCGATCTGACTTAGATCTCCGTTTAGCTCATTCTTCAAATACTTCAGAACAATTGCCTTATATAGGAGATGTTCAATGCTTTCGCTTTCTCTATCATTACTCCTCATGCTTCTTTGAAGCTTCAATAGCACATCATAGTCCTTCTGTATTTCTTCTAGGTATCTATAATACTTTGATTCAGCATTCCTAGCATATACACTAGGAGAAGCCCTTTTAGGAACATTTACCATGCCATAGTATGCTGAAATAAACCTCCAAAAATCTTTCAGCGTCTTTTCCTCATTAATTCTAACACACACTACATCCATATTACCAGTTCCCAACACCTTACCGAGTTCTTCAACAATATGTCGCATATACTTCTCTGTTGAATAGATCACAAGAAAACCCAGCTCTTGTGATACAAGTTCTCTAATTCTATTTCTAAGAACTTTCACTATATACGATAATTCACATTTATCATTATTTACTAATTCATCTACATCTATTATCGTGATCGATCCACTAGCCTTAATAAGAATACTATAATCTTCTAGTTCACTTCTCCTAGAAATATAGTACATTGAAGGTTTTCCACCACAAACAATACGATAAAGATCACGCAACACGGTAGAAAGGAACAATATATAATCATAATATTCATTTTTAGGTCTATAAGCCAGAACTACTCTGGGTCTACCATCAACCATTTTATTAAACAAAGATACTAGATCTCCAGGAAATAGTTCCATCCACAAGTCATCTAATATGATAAAGTACTCATTATCTTCGTCTTCTTTACTCATAATTTTTTCAAGAGTTTTATCTTTTTTCTTTACATTTAAGAATAACAATTGCTTGAGATCATAATCGATATCTATATTATTATGTAATCTGAATAGTGAAATGTTCCTAACGTATGTACTTATGGGAAGGTCTAGTT
>JAMOPC010000247.1 GCA_027064845.1 Desulfurococcales archaeon
GCTCTTTGTACACGGCTAATATCTAGACAGACCATCCCTATCTTATCAATTTCACCTCTAAGCAAGTATTCTTTCCTCTCAAAAGAATACGGAGTTATAATTAACGATGGCTTAGGAATAATACTAATTATCTTAGAAGCTGTTGATCCAATTAATCTAGATGGAGGTGTCGGGCTTGAAGAAGAAGTCAATACTATTAAGTCTATATTATATTCTCTAACGTATTCTTTAATCTTCTTAACAGGATCCCCACGAACAATAGTCTTCTTAATGTAGTGAACACCATTCTTACGCAATATGAGCTCGATCTCTTCAATAGCTTCTCTAACTATTTTCTCGAACGAACGATCAATTAGCTTCGTGTATAAACTCCTCTTTTTAGAAAACTTTGGTATAACTGATAGTATATGATATATAGAATTGGGAAAAAGCTTAACAGAATACTCGGTAGCGAATAGAATAATTTCGTTCTTTATTGCTGATATAAGTATATTATTGACCTTATACAACTCGGTTCTCCCTACATGATGCCTCCATATCTAACTAATAGGTATATTGTTGAAACTAATATTGTTACCACCATAACAGTTAAACCATACTTGATAAATCCGCCAAAAGATATATGATAACCATGTTTTTCAGCAATCCCAGCAACAACCACATTTGCACTTGCACCGATCAATGTACCATTACCGCCTAAGCAGCTTCCTAAGCTTAGCGCCCAGTAGAGAGGAGTTATATCATAGGCTACATTATTCGCAATAACATCGATGACTGGGAGCATAGTCATTACAAATGGAATGTTGTCTACAAAAGCACTTATAAAAGCAGATACCCATACAATGATTAACATTAATATTCTATGATCTGTCGAGAAACCTATTATTCCATAAGCAATGCTTTCCATCAAACCCAGTTCTTCAACGCCCTTAATAACAATAAACATCGCTATAAAGAAGACAAGAGTTGTCCAATCTACTCTGTGAAGAACTTCATCAATATCAATTTCTCTACCTATAAGAACAAATAATATACCAACACCTATAAGAGCAGGCACAGCCGGAGGATAACCCATAAAGTCTTCAAGTGTAAACAAGAAAACAACTATTAGAAATGGAATAAGTGTTTTCTCCAATTTCCTCTTATCGATACTTACATAGTACTTGACGCTTTCAAGAGATATCTTCCTCAGCCTCTCCCTGTATTCTGTGAACCATTTACTGAAAATAATCCTTATAATCAAAGCGAAAACTAGGAAGACTAGAAGTATTGCTGGAGCAACATTGTAGATAAAATCCATGAATCCTAGCTCGGCATGAGAACCTATCAAAATATTCGGTGGGTCACCTATTAGTGTGGCTGTTCCACCAATATTTGATGCAAAAACAATCATTATCAGTAAAGGACGGGGATCGACTCTTATTTTCTCACAGATCTCAATAACTATAGGTGATATTATGAGAACAGTTGTTACATTATCTATGAAAGCCGAAATTAAAGCAGTTGCTCCTGATAGAACTATTGCTAATTTATATGGTTTATTGAAAAGTCTCGATAAGATCCTAGAAGCTATTAAGCTGAAGAAACCAGTTTCACTAAGAATACTGACCATAATCATCATTGACATAAGCAATAATATTGTATTTATATCAACACTATTGAGCAATACTGTGTATGAACCATATCCTAAGAATATATTGATTAATAGGACAATACCTGCCATTATGAGAGCTACGATTGTTCTATGAGCAACCTCAAGGGTCAACAGGATATATAGTGCTATTAGTATTCCAGCACCAATTAATGGATATACTGGTATCACTTTAGGTCATCGCATAACTCCTTGTATTTGCCACCATGAAAACAGTATCTACGTTTTCTTATCTTTATAATTCTTTTCGAAAAATATTTATTTCTCCCAACATATAGGTTGTGGAGGGTATTATGGAAAAGGATCTAATCATTATTGATAATCCATTAGCGAAATACTATTTAACTATTCTTCGAAGCAAGAACACTACCCCCAAGATCTTTAGAGATCATATAAGAAAACTTGGATTTATACTAGGCTACGAGGCCTCTAAATATCTCAACTGGAGGAAAGTATTTATTGAAACACCTTTAGCGAAGACAGAGGGGCTAGAGCCTGCTAAGCCAGTATATATAGTTGGAATATTAGGAGCCTCAATTCCCATGATTG
>JAMOPC010000248.1 GCA_027064845.1 Desulfurococcales archaeon
TTGGCTTGGACCACCATATATGATAAATAAAAGAACCGATATTCCTGCTCCACCTTCTGATTATATTTTAGCTACTGGATTATATGGCTCAGAGATCTTGGCTGGAAAGCATATGGTTTTCCCAAAAGATCAGAAACTATTATCAAGAGCCCCAAAGATCTCCGAAGAACTCGATAAACTTATTGGAGAACTAGTAGAGAAGAAGCTGAAGCACAAGATATACATTGTAGGGCACAGCCACATAGATGCTGCCTGGATGTGGAGCTACAAAGACACAAGGAGGAAGATAAGGAGAACATTTAGCACAATATTATACCTCATTAAAAAAGAAGGTATTATATATGCTCAATCAAGCAGCCTATACCTTGACTGGCTCAAAGAAGAATCACCACAACTCTATAACCATGTGAAGGAGGAAGTAAGAAAGAAGAAATGGATACCTATTGGGGGAATGCTTATAGAACCGGACTTATGGATGATCAGTGGAGAAGCATTAGCAAGACATCTACTTTACGGTCAGAATAGCTTTATGAAACACTTTGGCAAGAAATCGACTATAGAGTGGCTTATAGACAGCTTTGGCTATCCATCTAGTCTTCCCCAAATCTTGTTAAAAGCAGGTATAAAACTACTAGTTATACATAAGACTGCTTGGAATATTTTAAACAAGCCAAATAGACATGCCTTCATATGGAGAGGTGTAGATGGCTCAGAAATACCAGTATTTATTATACCGACTAGGTATGCCGAAGTATTAACTCCACTACATATACTAGAATATGATAAGAAATCTATTGCTCCAGAAAATATTCCTCTCGTAATGCCTTATGGATACTCTGACGGTGGAGGAGGACCAACGCTTGAAATGGCCATTTATAGAAGAACTATGACACGATATACAGGTAAGGTAGTTGATCTTGACGAGGAGAAACTTGTGAAGGAATACTATGAGAACAAAGACAAACTATCCATACAGACGGGAGACTTATTATTAGAGATACACAAAGGTACTCTCACAACGAATCATAGGATAAAAGACCTAGTACAGAAGGCAGAGATGACTATTAGGAGTTTAGAAGTACTAGGAGCATTAACTGATAAAGGAGTAAATGCTGATCGGTTATGGAGGAGAATGCTTCTTCACACTTTCCACGACGTTTTACCAGGAACAAGTATTCAGAGAACATACAAAGAAGCTTATATAGATCTAGAAAATATTATTAAAGAAGCACAGCGGCTCATGAATACCTTACTCCATAGTCCGGGAGCATATATAACAATATATAATGACCTACCATGGAATAGAGACGGTATAGTGGTTTTCAACAAGTGCCTCATTGAAAAAGAATTATGCAAACCTATTGGATGGGGAGAATACATTGTAAAGACACCAGTTGTGCCTGGCATAGGATTAACAACCATTGATAAATCCAGCATAATTATTACTGGCAAATCATATGTTGAGGAATCTAGAGACGTATACATACTTGCTAATGAAAAACTTAGAGTAGTCCTATCAAATACGGGTGAAATGATATCAATTAGGAATAGAGAGGGTCATGAATACTTGGAAGGACCAAGTAATGTAATAACACTACATATTGATAGACCGCCAGTGTCTGATGCATGGGAGCTGGATCAAACAACATTAACGAATGGTGTACCGTTTAAACCAGCTGGTGATCCAAGAGTATTAGCGAATAATGGATTAGCAGCTTGTGTAGAGTTTTCTAAGAAGTCTGAAAACATAGTGTTTAGAGAAAGAATATGTCTCTTTAGTGGAGAGGAAATAATACGAGTAGACATAGACATAATTAATAATCAGCACCTTAGATACATCAAGACATGGTTTAATACAAGCATCTATACAGATAAAGCATGGTTTCAGATCCCTTTCGGAGCAGTTCAGAGACCAACAATGCCCAAGGATCTGAAGGAACAAGTACTCCTCTATGAAGTACCAGCACTGTACTGGATAGACTTAAGTACGGACGAGAAAGGATTAGCAATAATATCGTTTCAAAAACACGGCTATACAGTCTTGGGGAACAAAGTAGGATTAACACTACTAAAATCACCATTAATACCAAACCCATACAACGACATAGGCAGACACAGAATAACATACTACATATACCCACATAAAGGAAACACATGGCAAGCAGATATACCAGCAAAAACAGCCGAACTAT
>JAMOPC010000249.1 GCA_027064845.1 Desulfurococcales archaeon
TTATCCCGGGCCAGCAGCTATGGGGTTTATAACGACGATTGAAGGGCTTATTATGGATATCATTGAGAAAACAGAATTCTTATGTAGCGAACCCGATGCTCCTGAAAAAGAATGTATAGAGAAACTAGATTTGTTAAGAAAAGCAAGGGATGGACATATTAAGTATACTATTATGCTTCTTGACCCTGAGGGTGTTTCAGCTATTATAAGTGATAAAGCCGTTATAATGCCTCTTGAAGAGGATGAGATCAAGAAAATAGAACAACGCTTAGGGCTTCTTGGAGAAAATTCTGAAAAGCAGTAATAATAAGGAAGTAGAAAGAGTAAAGAAAATAGAGAAAAACTATTATGTATTTAGCCAGATTCTTCATTTACTATTAATGGTATTATTTTTGCTTTATTAACGTCAACTAGTCCTTTATCAGTCAATCTTATCTCTGGTATAACTGGTAGGGCTACTAGTCCTAATGTCATGAAGAATGCTTCGAATTCTAGACCATATTTTTTCATTAGAGTATTTGTTAAGTTTTTGTATTCTTCATATACTTTTTCTGGTTCTTCTGTGCTCATAAGTCCTGCTAATCTCAATGGTATTCCTGCTAATACTTCTCCATCATCTACAACGACTATTCCTCCTTGATTATCGTTTATCCATTTTATGGCTTCAACCATGTCTTCGGGATTACTGCCTGCAACTATTAGATTGTGTGTATCATGAGCTATTGTCTGAGCAATTGCTCCCGCTCTAAATCCTAGTCCTTTGATGAATCCTTTGCCGATACTTCCTGTTGCTTTGTGTCGGTCTATTACAGTTGCTAGTATAATGTCTCTACTAGGATCTGGAAGTACTACTCCGTTTTCAACTACTAATTCCTCAACTACTCTCTTTGTAATTGCTGAACCTGGTATTACTTGAATAATATTGGCTCTTACTATTCCTCTTTTCACGTTTACTTTCGCTAGGAGGTCTTCTGGTTTGGGTATTTTGCCTATGTTAACTGTGTTTAACGCGTATTCTGGGTAATTGTATTCTGGAAGTGGCTTCTTTAATTCTCCTTTGTAGTATATGATTTCTCCATTTGCTACTACTGTGTGTGGTTCTATGTATTCTATGCTCTTGGTAAAGACTATGTCTGCTAGTCTTGCTGGACCAATAATGCCGATATGGTCTTCTAGGTGAAGCCTTATTGCTGGACCTATGGTTGCTAGCTGTATAGCTTTTATAGGGTCTATCCCATATTCTATTGCTATATTAATTATTCTGTCCATATGTCCTTTTTCCATTAAGTCTACGACGTTTACATCGTCTGATGCAAAACTACATAGTCTCAGATCAATGCTATTGTTCTTTAGCAATGGTGATAGGACTTTAAGATCTTTCCATGCACTACCTTCTCTTATGAAGACATACATTCCTTTTCTTATTTTCTCTATTGCTTCTTCTAGAGTAGTTGATTCATGATCGCTCCATATACCGGCATCTATGTATGCATCTAGTTTCTCTCCCTGTAGGAGTGGGGCATGGCCATTTATTATTAATCCGTACTTGTTCGCTATTTTTATTTTTTCTAACACGTATTTACTGGCATTTAATACACTTACATAATCCATTACTTCTCCTAAACCAATTGTTCCTTCTAGCATTGCTAGTTTCTCTATTTCATCGATTCCAATAATGTTAGCAGTTGTTTCTAATCCAAAAGAAGGATCTGTTGCAGGTACACAGCTTGGTATATCAATTAGTATCTTTAATGGTAAGTTTTTAGATGCTTCAACAAATAGTTCTACTCCCTTGCTTCCCAGCACATTTCCGATCTCGTGAGGATCTGCAACTATTGTTGTTGTCCCATGTCGTAGTGCTAATTTTGCGAATCCACGTGGTGTTAATAGTGATGACTCGATATGTACGTGTGGATCTATGAATCCTGGTAATACATAGTTATTTTCTCCATCAATAACTATTGTCTCCCGTCCCACGAATCTGTGTAGTTCATTTATCTTTCCCATTCCAGCGATTCTCTTGCCAGAAATTACTATGCTGGCGTCTTCTAGGATCTCTCCAGTTGTTGTTAACACTATGTTTACATTACTGATCACTATATCGGCTGGTTTTCTACCCATAATGGTATTGATAAGGTTTATTCTCTCTTCTACATCGTATTTGAATATACTGGGTAGAACCAACTCGA
>JAMOPC010000250.1 GCA_027064845.1 Desulfurococcales archaeon
TTCGATACACTCTATATGTTCTAAACATTCCTTTATTACATCTACATATTTCCTCAAAATCTTATGCCTTGGATCAGTATTTATTGTTTCAATGATCTCTCCAGTATAGCATGAGAAACGTGAAAGCTTCTTTCTCAGCTTAGGGTGTTTGAGTATTTCTCTAATAATACTAGCTGTACTACATTCTTCATTATCTCTACATATTTCCTCGAGTTCGTGGGCTACTGTTCCAAGTTTTATCAAGAATCCGTCAATGCTATGAATATATGAGAGAGCGGAACCTAGTTCATCAACATATTTTTCTACATAGAAACTATTAGTACCGCTCAATATCTAATCACTCACCAACTCTGCTTTTGCAACACCCAATAAGTAAGCATATACTGCTAAGTGTCTTCTCGCCACTCTGTGCCATTCTGTTCTAACAGCATAACTATACATTTGACTCATATAAGCAATAGCTACATCATAGTTTTGTCTCAACCACTTAATCTTCTTCGTAAGCTCATCAGGATTTCTAACTGGAACTGTCATCCGTGGAGCGTGTTGATAAAGTTCTATTAGTCTAGGTGCTCGTGTACCAATTATTGGTTTTAAACCCCCCATCGATAAATGGAGAATCCCAGAGACAGAGTAAGAAGCCGGTCTATCTCTATAAGGAAGAATTACAGCATCAACAAGTGCTACTAGTTTCAAGATCTCCTCATTCGTTAAGTATTTTTCTATTAATAATAGATTAGGCCCGTTCTTAACCATATCTTCGACTTCTCTCTTTAGATCAGGATCTCTTACTTCTCCAGCGACAATAACTGTATAATCACTATCAGTCATTAAGGGCTTAATAGCTTTAATTAGCAGATCTAATCCCTTATCCTGTCTAATAAATCCAGGAACTCCTATTATAAAACCAAGTAATTGTTCCTCCTTAATACCAAGAGACTTGGCTAATTTGAATCTAGGCATCCACAAGTATGGGTTGAGAAGTGTTCCATGAGGAATTCTGATAATCTTAGAGGGATCTATTCCTTGATGTATTAACTCGAATTCTTGGAGAGGACTATGAACTATAACCATATCAAATTTATTTAGTTGTCTCTGGAACTCTAGTGTTCCACTCCTCAATGTATAGGGGTGATCAACCGTATGCATAGTAATAACTACTTTCTTAACTAGTCTCTCTCTCCTAGCTTCTTCAACTGCTTCAACAATACCATTGTGTTTCCCAAATATCCCGTATTCATGTTGAATATGTAAAATGTCTACACCATCTATACGAGACAAATTATTCAAAAGCTCTCTATAACTCGGTTCCTCATGTTCAAAACTAGGATATACATAAACCTGTGCTAATTCATCAAATCTTTCTCCACCACCACGTTTATCTGAGAGTATAAATGCATTAATCTTTGGATATAAACTCTTTAAAGCAACAACAAGCATTCTAGTATATTCTCCAACACCACAATGGGTAGGTGGATAGGTGCTCGCAAAAGCTATTTTAAGAACCAATCCACAAAATCCCCTCTCATCATTTTGACAGATAATATGTTTAAGGGATTTGATATATTTTCATTAAACACTACAGTAATAATCAGGTAAACAAACTATTTCCAACGAAACACAAACACACAATAACTACGTGGTGGATGATGAGCGGGGAATGGCAAAGACTCGTATATGCAACAATATATGCTGTTAGAGTAGGACTAGTCATAAAGCCCGTACAAGAAGCTATTAGAAAAGCAATAAGGAGGTATAAATTAGAGAGCACAAGGTATGATAAAAAAATATCTGGGATAGTTTACAACGTGTTTAGGAACCTAGGTCTATTAGAGAAGATCATATATGATTTATCAGGAATAAACATTAATGACTTACCAAGAGAACTTAAAGCTCCACTCTATGTTTTAGCATATATTTCACAACTAGATAATAAATCAAGTAAAACAACTAAAAGAACATTTAAGAGGTATATAACAAGATACATCTTCACATATACTAAAGAGAAAGAATTACTAAGTAGGATTAATGAAACAATAAAAATAATTTACGAGAAGAAATGGGAACCCCAAACTTTTGAGGATAAAATACTCCTAAGATACAAGATCTCGCCTCAACTATACAATGCACTAGAGAAAGCATTGAGAAAACTCCAAGAGAATATCGAGGAATTTTTAGATAAGACTATGAAAATAGAATATAGAGTGTTCCGAGTAAATAAGCTAAAAGCATCGGTAGATGCTATAATCAATTACTTATCCAGCTTTGGATATATCGTAGAGAGGGGAAAATATAGTCCGCAAGCAATTAGAGTTAAGGGTTCTCTAGGAAAAGAAATAATCAAACTAGTAGAAACAGGTATATTGGTACCACAAGATGAATCAAGTATGGTAGCAGTAGAAATACTATCACCAAGACCGAGCAGTAAGATAGCCGATTTATGTGCTGCTCCTGGCGGAAAAACCACCTACTTAGCTGAAATAACTAATCTCAAGTCAGAAATCCATAGCTTCGAAATATATAAAGACCGGGCAAAGAGGCTGAGGCTTCTACTAGAAAGAACCGGGACAAATAATGTCGTACGTATTTATATCGAAGACGCCAGAAAAGCACCGCTAATACTCGGAAATGAAACAATGGATTACGTACTAGTAGATCCCCCATGTAGTTCTACCGGGGCATTAGCAAGAAACCCTGATGTAAGGTGGAGATATAGACAAGAAGATGTTGAAAAACTCTCTACTCTACAATACGAAATACTAGTTGCTGGCTGGAAAATATTAAAGAAAAAAGGAAGACTACTCTATACTGTTTGTAGCGTTCTACCGTTAGAAGGAGAATATGTTATCAAGAAGTTTATAGAGGAACACAAAGACGCTAAACTAATTGATTTAGGAAAACCTTTTAAGAAATCACCTATTCTTCCACAAACAATGCGTGCATGGCCCCACATCCATAGGACGATTGGCTTCTACTACGCCTTATTAGAAAAGAATCCCTGGCGCGGTCGGTAGAGGCCGAGCCTTCCCCATCATGTAGGGACAGACCGGCTTCCTCATCCCGCTGTTCTAAGCCTAGGTGTTGTTCATCATTAAGTATTCAGTACCGGCTGTTCTCAGCACTACGTGTTCTGGAATAATTATATTTTTACGCCGCTATATTATTATAATCTGGTGATTAGATGATTTGTTGCCCGCATTGCCGAGCCTGCACTAAGGCAATGAGGAGTTGGGCCCTTGAATGATCTCCTTATAAAATTATTAGCACCGCTTATTATAGTATTGGTAACCATACAGCTAAGCTTCGGAATATGTGCAGTATATGGAACAGAACAAGCCCTTACATCTAAAAAATACGTAATAAATGGGGAGTATCTAGGATATATTACTTTTGAAGCAAACGGTAAATATGCGGAAAAATACTTGTCAAAAAATAATACCTTGAAAGACTATATTAAACTCAATATATTCTACTTCATTGAAGTAAACATAACATTATACCAAAACAGTATTTATTATGAAGTCTCGTACAAGTTAACTGATTTCAATATAAAAGCAGACAATATAGATGAAAACATAACAAAAGAAATAAAGGAAAAACTTGTGAACGAAATCAATAAGACTGTCCACGAATACACCGATAGAGTTGATCCAAGTATTCTACTAAATATTTCAAATAATGAAATAATTTTTCAGAAAATATACTTTTTACCACAAAACATAACAGGGATAACAATTTTTGACGACGTATATTGTTACGAGATAAGAAGCGCTATAAAAATTGAAGAAGAAAACACAACATACACAGACATAATAAGCCAGTACAGAGAAGTCCTAACATACACCCCCTTATACTTCTATAGGACAATATATGTAGGTTCACTCTTTCCAAAAACAGATTATTATAAACTAAAAATACTGATCATAAACTATAACATAGGCGAACAACTTTCAAACATTATCCTAACAAACTCAACAATATTCTATATGAACAACGATATGAGCATGGGAAAAATAGGATTTATAGCTTTAAATATGAGCTCCACAAATATCTCTTCAAAAATAAGAGTCGAAAATAACAAAATAATATATACGGTAAATAGTTATGCACCATATAGGATAATGATGCTCTTAAATGAGAACTATAATATAACACATTCTAACATAAAACTACAAGAATTCAACAGTACTTCACTTAAACTCTACTTATCACCTATAATGATGAACCCGTATAAGTTTATCATAAAACTTAGTGAAAAACCACTATTATTGAACAATAGCAATAACGAGATAGGATTACATGGAATAACCCTCGAGGAAAGAGATAAACCGTCCCTAGCTGATATAATTTTAACAGTTATAACCGATATTACAATAATAGGGTTTATAACATCTTTAGTAAAAATTATCAATGATAAATTTTAATTCTAATTTAATTCTAAAGTAAAGAAGATACATGAGTAAGAATATTGTCGAGATCTATAATATGTAGAACTTGAAAACCCCTTCTACATAGTTCTTCAGCAATATATCTTCTATGACAATATCTTGGGTTCTTCTCTAAACACATTATACAAGTATACCCATATCCAGGCTCCGTGATTATATCAATTAATTTCTTCATTCCTAGCCGAAACATTTGTGAAGACATATACTTTACATACCCTCCTCGAAAACCGCCGAGTTCGTAACCAAGCCAATAGTAATTTATCCCATAAAGAGGAAGAACTTTCTCTAAAATATCTCTCCTATAAACAAATAATTTACTTTTAGGAAATCTTCTAATGTCCACTAGTTTCGTAATCATATAATGTTTCAATATTTTTATAAAATCATCAAACAATCTATAGTCGTATCCTATGGTATATACTATTTTAGAAAACATTCTAAATCATCCTGCTTACAATACTTAGTATGTTATATTATATGCAAGGATTGTAATAACAATACTTTCTATGTATCCTAGAAACAACTGCATTGGTGTGTGTCTCTTTAAAATATATCTAGAATAAGATACTAGTAGAGATAAAATAAATAAAGCCAGGAAGTCCTTCAGAAGCCCTATTAGAAGTAAATATGTTGCAGGACCCATAATACCTATAACGTGTATACTGATCTTGTACTTAAAACTAATCAGGAGTGAGACAAGCCCGTTAAGAGTATAAGACATTGCAAGGAATACTCCTTCACGACATGTATCTAATAAATACAGAGCTATCAATGTTAAGGCATATCCTATGAAAACCAGTGAAAATGGAATAATTCTTTCCTCTCTACTAGGATAGTCCCATTCAACCTTTTTCTTATAAGAGTATAGAAGAGGTATGAATAGAGGGAGCAGTACATATCCTATTATCAATAATATTAATTGCTCAATACTAAATGTATAAAGAAAAAATACGCGTAGAATAATATATAATGCAATAAATGGTGCTGAGAGTATTATTGATATAAATTCATAAATCTTCTTATTTTTTCTCACATTTATTCCCCTACACTAATCAGTTTCGCCATACTACTTTGCTTTAACATGATTCTTTTTACCACTTCTTTTCTTACTTAAAATCTTTTGCTTGACATTATACCAGTAAACAGCAAGAGGGTTTTTACCTCCTTTACAATAATCCGTAACTGGACATATACCTAGGGATCTCATGGTTTCACAATTATATGGCAAGTATTTCTTCCTAGATCCCCTCAAACCAGCTATATGCTCTATCTGGTAACGAGCAATTTTCTCGTTGAAGTCTGGCGTGTTCTTGAAATATTCTAGGATAGTGTCAATATCTAATCCTATCCTTGCAAGAAAAGCTGCTATAGCGAAGCGTTCTTGATGACTGAGATTCTCGCCAGCCTTGAGTTTCTCGATCAAAATACTCATACATGGTGGAAAAGCTGAGAAATCTATTACTCCCTTAGCCTTCTCCTCTAGTTCAATACTCATTATTCTCTGCTTAACCCAGCCTGTTTCTTCGATTATTTTCTTAGCTTCATCAATGAGATCTTCTGGGAGCTCTTGTGTCTGAATAGAATTATAGAGTTCAATTATTCTTGTATAAATTGCTTCTTCAAGTACTCTGACAAATACTTCTTTTTCTAAAAACACCATACCATGATCAATTATTTGATTTACCAAAGCGTACTTGGGGTCTCTTGCTAATCGTTTAGCAGTATATTTTAGATAATCTTTGAAACTCATAGAAATAGGCTTTGCTATAAAGATGGGTTTTTTTCTCTTAAAATCAACTGGTATTAGAGGAGCATTCCTTTCCAGCTTAGCATTAATTCCCAGCAATTTAGCAATATGTACTAGGTTGTTCAATGGTTCTTTCAATAATTTCTCATATGCATACTTAGAATATGTTAAAGCCACGATATTTGCTAATTTTTTATCATTCAAGGCCTTAATAATGGACAACAATGTATAGAATGCTACAATTTCCTCATCACTAGTACCGGTTCCTTCACGGATAAAGCGTTTAGATAGTATTGTTTTTAAAAGTTGTAAAGACCTCCTCCTAGCATAGTTCTCTTTACTAACAATTACATCTCTTAGTCTCAGACCAGGATACCTCATTCTAAGAATACTATTAACGTCGCCAAGGAACGGATAATAGCGATAATCAATTATTACCGCAAACAACAACCACACCAAAATATACCTATTTAGCTATTCAGTGGGGACGGGTTCCGCTCATCTCTTAATCGCACGATGGCGTATTCATCATTAGCTAATTTCCAACTAGTATAATTTAAGGGTTTAAAATGTGTCTGCGGGAATCAGCGCTTTGGCCCCACATCACTTCTCAGACGACCTCCCAGGTAATGGGAGGTCCCCATTCATCATTTCCCGCATCCATTATATAGAGTTGTTTGCTAGGTATTTATTCTATCCTAAAATATATTGCTTCTCTACCACCAACCCTCGTTCCCGGCTTAACTCTAAAGAATAGCGTTCTACCATTTGGTTCAACGAAGTAAGGCACTCCGAGCTCGGCCTTAACGATCTTAGCGTTTTCTGGGAAAAACCAGAAGACTATGTATTCGTATTCAGCTACTTCTTCTTCATAAATATTCTCGTATTTATTGAGTCCTTTTCTTAACTCGCCCTTGAACTCTATCAAGAAAACTATGTAGGGAAGCTCTGGTTTGCCTCTGACACCTATTTCAACATCTATTACTCTCGGAGGCGCTTCTATATCATTTATTAGTACTTTTTCCTTGTCAAGATAGTACTGCATATTGTCTGCAAGCATCTGCCTCTCTTCTTCAAGCAATGTAGGTTTAGATAATAGTTTCCAATAATATCTGTCCGGGTCCCAGTAATCAAAGACTATAACTTGGTCTACAAGTCCTGTTTCATGCATGTAGAAGTATCCGTGAGCATATAATGGTTTAACGTTTTCACTCATTCTCTTTCTCCTCTAATAATTTTTCATATAGTTGTTTACCCTTGGGTGTAAGCTTGATTATATTGTATTTACCTTTCCTAATTATTTCTACAATCCCTTCTTTCGCTAATCTATTAACTCGTCTACTAATAGTTGATTTAGGCTTACCTGTTTTCCTTACCAATTCACTCTGCTTAATACCTTGCTCAGGGTATTTACCTACTATTAATAGTATGTCACGAATGGTTTCGTCACTTAAAAGATCTGTTGCTGGTATAGTTTCAACTTCTATACGCATGGTTCTCCTCCTAAACAGAATGAATAATAAGATGACAGCAATTGCGATGACTAACAGTCCTATATAGTAGTAATAGTCTCCAAAAGCACCAGCAATAGTTGTTGTCCCTGTTTCGCTTACTGGTGATTCATAACTACCTAGTTCTTCCAAGGATTTCTCCGCAATAACAAAAGTATAAGTGTATGGATAAGACAAATATATTATGACATATTTTTCACTGTAACTCGTTTTCGCCCCGATCTTCGGATACACTTTTACGTCATAAGTATTGAGGAAAGAAACTTTTGCAATAAAATCATTAGTTATGTTAGTATAACTGCTTAAATCAAGGAAGAGCATGTAGAGTCCAACACCAACTTCTTCTACATAATTGTACAGCATATAGTTAATAGTAATTGATGCTGAATTGTTAACAATTACTTTCAAAACATTTTCTTTTTGATCAATACTGTATAGTAAATGATTATTACCAGATCTAACATCTAGGATAGCGTATTTGCTATTATTTTTAGTTGGTGGTACTAAGGGTATTACTGCTATATAGGTTTCATTACTGGTTTGTTTAAATGTTATATTTTCTTCTACATAACCTATGTTATCTGATATATCAAAGAAAATATTTATTGAAACACTTTGAAATACTGTATTAGTTCCTTCTCCTCTAGTAATAATTGGGGAAATAAAAGACAATAATATTATCGAAAGAATCAAAATAACAGGTTTAACACATGATCGCACTTCTATTCACCACAACAATATAGATATTTAAAAATATTAATAATGTGTTATGATAACGTTCTGCTAAAATTATCTCTTCTTAATAGCTATAGCTATAGCAACTATTATCAATAACACTA
>JAMOPC010000251.1 GCA_027064845.1 Desulfurococcales archaeon
GTTGTTGTTTCATTAATTGTTTCTGCTTGAGATGAAGTTGTTGTATTAGTGGGTAAGGTTTCTTCTGCTACTATGATGTATTGTGACGGAGTATTAAGTGAAATAGTTGTCAATGCTTTGCCTTGCTGAATATCTACATTTTCTGGCTTAGAATATATAGTATATTCTCCTAGTAAATTGATCTCAGCCTTAATATTTATGTTACTATATAGGGATAGATCAATATATGATATGTATGCCCCAATACCTATTTCTTGGAATAGTCCTTTCACTTCATACGTGATATTTATTAGATCTGTGTTATTCGCTATGATCTCGATTTCATTAGTTAATTCATCATATTTATAGAGTAATTCTTCTCCCTGACTATTGGTGACGCTTACTATATTTATATTGGTTCCACCTATTAGTTGGAACTTTATCATAGATAGATCGTTTAGTACAGTGTCTAGTTTCAAGGTATATACGACTATACCATAGTCTATTGTTGGATCATATATGATTACTATGTTTAATTCACTAATTGCTATAGAATGTACTGGAATAATGATTAGAGGCAATATTATCAGCATTGTTAACATAATCATTGGGATTAGTTTCGTGAATTCATGAGACATGTTTTCACCATTATTAGCATCTTATCTGCACGAGCATGTGAGTAGCAGAAGGATAGATGGTTAAAACAAATGATCATCTCTTGTGAATATGGTGTGTGATATGTATTTTTATCATTGACTCAAATATGTGCTCTAGATCAACTTCTACTCCTGTGGCTCTGGTTATTCTCTCACTAAGTATTTGGAGACATTTTTCAAGCAATTGTATTCCTGTAAGGTTGTAGTTCTCAGTTACATTCTTTACTAAATCTCCTATATATTCTCTAAGTCTTATGGTATTCATTAATTGGTTTTGTATCCTCCATTCCCGTATAGCTTTTCCTGTCTCATTCGGGAATTGTGAAGCCCTCACTACTATTGAAAGAATTATTCCCACAACATTTCCAATGATTTTCTCCTTGACTTTTTCCCTGTATTCGCTTGCTACTTTTAATACTGTTTTCTCGAATTCTTTCCAACATACATGTTCTTTATTCATGATTTTTTCAGCTATTTTTTCACGAATATGCTTGGGTAACTTATTTAATACTATATCAAGTTCTCTTACAGATACCTTCTTTACTAGTAGTCTGTCTGAAACGTGTTCTTTTGGATTAACCCCTAGTACTTCAGCAAATACTCCTTTGATTAATTCACCGTAAAGTACTACTAAGTCATGGTATGTTCTCATGGCTTGCCTATATGCATAAACCGTATAGTTCTCCTCTAGTAGTTTTATCGTACTATTGATCTGTTGTTCTATATAAGCTGTCTTGTTCATGAAATCAGGTGGTAGGGTATATCCTAGTTCAACATATATTTTCTTAGCTTCTAGTAGTATTTGTTTTAACTCTATTGATTTATTAATGATGCATTTAATGACTAGTGTGAATGAGTAATTATATTGCTGTGCATACTGTTTTAGCGATGCACTTAGTACAGGATATGCTATGATTGGGGCATGACTATAATGTATAGCTGCAACTACTGCATGTACTGCCGCGGTTGTTTTATTTATTGATGCTTCACGTTTTGACAAGTTTAGGAAATAATCACCTGTTCTCAGTATTGTTCTTGCTATAGATACATTGTATTCTATACCCCATTCTATGATCGGATAAGATACGTTTCTAACGTTATAAGCTAATAGTATTGCCTTATCATATGATAAGCTAACATTTATTTCTACACGATAAGACTTACTAAGAGAAGGAGTTTGCTCCCGTGTTTGTGTTGGAGTAGTTATTGAAGAAGTTATTGTGTTCTGTATAGTTGTATTGGTTCTAGACCCGTGTTGCCCGTGATCTTCTTTTCCACCTGTTAATACAATCGCAGATGGTAGATACATTATCGATAATAGTATTAGGGCTATTAATCCAATATTCGCTATTCTCATTATGCTTGCATTCATAGCTCATATACGCCTCCACAAAGGTTCTTCGGTATTTAACTTTATTGTTCAGTTTTTAAAAGGGATGTGATGATACAATTAATATAGCTATAGTATGGACAAAGTGTGAACATTGGTGAAACGATTAGAAACAATTGTTTCTAAGGAGAAGAGTTCTTGGAAATACAAGGTACTACATAGTTGTCCATATATCATTATACTTGGCAAGACACGAATTGATGAATACGAATGCTTCGCTGTTTTACCAGTCCTAAATCACAGGTTTAACATATTAGTTAGTGAAAAAGAAAATCTCGTAATACACAATATTCCATCCAGTTTCCCATACATTGATCTAGTGATGAATACCTGTATGTTTTTCATCGGAGAAACCAAGTGTAGTGAAAACGACTTATGTAAAGTCCTCTGGCATACTTATTACTATGGTGGATACATAGTATTCATAAAGATAAACGAGGAAATACATCCATTAAACATAGAAGTAGTGAATACCGAAAAACTTGCCTTCTACTATAAGCCCATTAAAGAATCGTTCACTCCAGAACACAGTTATGAGTTCTTATCACTCCTTGGAATCGCTTTGAGGCTTGGTGAAATAAAACTAGTGAGAAACCTATGCCGAGAACCCAATTGTGTATATCGTGGCAACTCCCTAGTACTGGAGACTCTAAATGGAGAGCTTGTTATCATGGAGAAGAGCGGTGCAAAACATATGCCTGAATATTACTATATTGTACCAGATAATAATCCTGCGAGAAACGTGGTTAAGATAAATTAGTTTCCCAAAAACTATTATTTTTTAGATGATGAGTCTCACAGCCATATTTGACCTAAGATGATATAGGAGGTTTCGGCTGATCTTTCCTTATTTATTTTAACAACCACTATTTAGTATAGTTCTGTAATCACTATTATTAGGAGGTGAGAGAG
>JAMOPC010000252.1 GCA_027064845.1 Desulfurococcales archaeon
CAATATTTTTGGATCAATAATACTCGCTAATACATCATATATTCCTCTATGAATAGCATATATAGTGATAAAAGATAACAATATTGTCGTGATTATCACTAGTGAAGCATATATTCTATCAATAATTCTTAGTTGAAGATCGTTTATTGAAATGTTAGCCCAAGCATTAGGCTGTTTCAGATTTGATATGATTTTTTGTTTATTTTTGAATACTTTTTAATTATTTGTTTTGGTCTTAGTCCTAGATATTCTAATGCTATTATGTATGCTGATGCTATGTGTCTATCTAAACCCATGTCCTTGGCTGCTAGCTCAGCTAGTTTACTCGTATATGCCGGGTCTACATAGTATGGGCTTAACCCATATTCTGAAGCGTGGAGTATAAATTCATCTATTATGGACGACTTAAATACTGATACTCTACGATTATACCTACTATTCTTCCTCTTACTACTCCTTATCCACCTGAGCTTTAAATAGCCAAGGATTTCAGGGTCTTCAAGAACGATAGTTGATACACTATGATAGTGTGCATACTTGAGGGCTTCATGTACTATTCTATGTACTAGGCTCCTCCTCTGATCACTTCTTAATGTGATAGAGGAAAGTGATGGGTAGTGAAACGTCTTTGTGTCTCTTAGAATTCCTCTCTTATCTATTATGGCAAGATTTACCCTATCAACATTAACATCTATACCAGCAATATTATCACCTAGTGGTCTAGAGTACCTCCTTCTATACTCTAAATATAGCTCATAGGGTATAGAGAATTGTAGTTCACAGTAAACTCTATTGTAGCTCATATCAAGAGCAACAAGTCTAGCAAGATATCCAAGTTTACAATTCATACCAAGTTTTGCTATAGTTTCAAACAATTCATTATATATTCTCGGTACTCTAATGTTTACTTCATACCTAATCCAAGATGAACCATTAAATAACATTATCTTCGCTTCATCCCTGCCAACTAGCCTTATGTTCCTGTTACCTCTATCTTCTGGTCTAGGTGAACCTCTTGACTGTATTAATGGCCAATCCCTTAGCTTTACCTTATCTAACGGTATTCCGAGACCTTTAGTAGACTCCACTATTTCTCTTACTATTAGGATGGCTCCGTCTGCATACCTCTTGTTACCTATCACGGAATATGCTACATTATAGAGTGCAGTAATACTAGTAGTTCCATTCTTAATATAATCCAATGTCTTAATTACTCCAGCTCTGAATCTTGTAGTTGTTATGTAGAAGTAATATGCTAAATCATTTTCTAGTACTGTTCTCGCTCTTAGTGTTACTTCCTTTGGTGGTTCAGCCTTCTTTGGGTACGTAGACATGTACCACTACCTTCTTCCCTTTATACTTCTCAAGCTTCTGTGCAATATCCTTAGGTACGTAAATGCCCATGTAACCAGCACCAACATTAGTTAGCTTAGCCTCGAAGATATATATCTCGTAGCTCATATATATCACCTACTGTAGTTAAACTTATAAACTACAGTATATAAAGATTATCATAGAAAAGTGCCGCCCGCTCAGCCCAACCCCGCTGGGTGCCGAGCAGTATCCCTAACTAGTGATGCCTAGCGTGAAGGTGCCCGTGGGGGTGCTGGGCGGGAAAAGGGCGTAATGACCCGCCTGCCGTGACTTTTCGTTAGTTTTGAATACTTTTAATCACGGTAGGCGGGGAACGCTAAAAACTAAGTAGTAATAATAATCTCCGTACAATATCTTCTACAACTCACTGTTTCTCTAAACTAAAACAAATAGTTATTACTCAGAGAAATGGTGCGGGGGGTGGGATTTGAACCCACGCAGGCCTACGCCATCGGGTCCTAAGCCCGACCCCTTTGACCAGGCTCGGGCACCCCCGCACCATTAGTGATGTTTTAAGAATTAGAGGTATTAAGGCTTAACTATCAAAGGTTAGGTGGTCTTGGGTAAAGTATTTTGTGTTTTAGCCTAGTTCGGCTACTATTTCTGCTCTGTCTCTGAGTATTTGGGCTTTTCCACCTGTTGGTCTGGCTAGTATAGTTCCGCAGACTTTGCATCTTACAGGGAATGTTGCGTGGCTAAAAACTATGTTTTCAGCACCACATACCTTACATACTACTTTTAAGAATCTACTCTTCGGCTGTGGTATGAGTATTTTTCTTTTCTTGACCATTACCTAGTCACCTCTACGAGCTCGTACTTCTTCATCCTAATACCTTCTCTGTGGAGAATGTATCCACACTTCCTACACTTCAACTTTAACACTACTTTCTTTGTTACCTTAGCAAATCTCTTCTGTTCTGATTTCCTCTTAGAACCATATCCCTTCTTCTTAGCCCTATACCTACGTTCACCTTCAGCCATTGACCTGCGCTTACCGTGCTTATAGATGGTGACTGTGTGTGGTGTATGTGTCTTGCATCTTGGACAGTACGTTACTATCATTTTTGGTATCTTCATAACTCATACCCCTATCAATATACCTATTTTCACAAGATATACTAACACTATTAAAAATCTAATGGGCTTAATATATCTACCACCTTGTATCCTTGACTCCGAGGTAATAAGCTATATTATTCGTCACTATGTGGAGCAATAATATGATCAATAAAGCATATAGGATAAACAGTGGTTCTTCATAAAACTCTCTCAATCCCAATAAGAAATATGCAAGCGTAGATGCAAGAGCAAAATCAAGTTGATCAATAACTGGGAGAGGCTTACCACTAGGAATACCCAAGCGTCTTTTCAAGAAAGAACCAATAAGATCACCTACTAGAGCACTGAGAGAACCAACAAAACCAATAAAGAACAATAATAAGTCGCAATAAACAAGTCCTAGAACTAACCCCGTTAATGAACCCATATATACACCTATGACAAAACCCTCCCAAGTCTTATTCTTTCCGAGCAAAGGCTTGTTATCCAAGAACAGCTTTCCACGATCAATTCTTTTAGATCCTTTTATTAATAAGGGGGAAGAATTAGCGATCATGGGGGGTAAATAGTATTTGATAAACCAGTAAATAAAATAAACTAAGTCACTGTTCATTTACCCACTCAACTCCCTCATCTGTTATTTCGAAGAAAGCTTCTCTCTCCTCCTCAGCCGGTTTCACAAGTCTAGCGACTCTGTTATTATCTTTCCAGCTGAGAAAAATAATTACGTCAAACCAGTATTTCAATATATTCATCCCACTAGCCATGAGTTCTTCTTCATCCTCTTCATAACCAGCTCTAACCTGTGCAGAAGCAAACAGTTTACCTCCAGATTCTCTTACTTTATGTCTTAAAGCAGCAAGTAATAAGCCATACTTAGTTATAGATTCTTCTTCATAAGAAATAACTCTATACAATGAGTTAATGCTATCAACGAAAACGTGTTTAAGAGGGATATATGGTAATTTCAGAAGAGTAAAGTCTAGGAGCTCGTTGAAATCATATATTTCTGTAAACCATACATTTGTGTATTTGCGAGCATTTCTTGCAACTCTCTCATAGTGTAATGTCTCCTCAGTACTGATGTACAAGCATTTATCCATAGGATTCTTGCAAATATTTGTCGCTATTTTCATCAACATAGTTGTTTTTCCACTACCAGCAGTTCCATAGAACAATATTGTCTTTGCATCTTTGATCACTTCGTCTAAGTACTTGTTCCCAGTAATCATTGTTTTACCACTACTCATACGCAATAGTATTAAATAGAGCCTCAATCACATAATGATAAAATCGATTAGAGACAATAAAATAATAGCGTTTACAAGAATGTTTTTGCCGAGGAAAAATACATCATGAAATATATGTATAAGAGACCACTAGTAATAGGGATTTATGAGCCTAAATGGTTTATGATAGTTAAGAGCATGCTCGACACTAGGAGAATAGACTATAGTATTTATGAAGACAAAGACACTATTCCATACTATAGTGTGTTCTATACAGACTACCCTGGCTTCGTCGAAGAAGCTGTTAGTAGAAATGATGTACTGATAATATATGATCCTAGAGATACTCGTATAGGGTTAGAAATATCCATACTAGCTACAATGTTCAAAGAAAAATACAATACTTTAACCATAGGCATAGATCCAGGATCTAAGCCTTACTACCTGGTCATCGGTGATGGAGAAGTAATTGAACACGGATACGTTGAACTAGAGAAGATCTGTGAGAAAATCAATTACTTATTAAACAATATTCCTTCCAGAGAGAAAATAGTTCGTGTAGGCTCTGGTCTCAATGGATTCGATATAATTTATATGCTGAAGAAAACAATTAGCGATGTAAAGATAGAAGTTGTTGATGAACACGAAACAACTCCTAGGAGTAGGTTGGTGAACGACATCAATTATCTTGACAAAAGACTTGTATCAATACTGAAACCATATAGGAACAAAGATGCCTATGCTGCTCTAAGAATAGCTTTAAGGAAAGGTATTGAGGTCGAATAAGCATGCCTGTTGTTAAGATGAAAAAAGATGAAATGCTAAAGATCTTTGGCCCAGCATCTGTACAGATTATCAGCGGTGAAGTAGAGGTTCTGGGGAAGAAATTTACTGAGAGCAGCAGATTTATCGTTCACAAGACTAGGAGTTATATAGTAAGAGCACTTATGGATTCCGAGCTGGATTTCACACTGGCACCAAATGCACAAATACAGGGCGTTGAGGAGAACGATCCTTATCTTGAATGGTTTTCTAAAGCTGAGGAAATTATTGATAAAAAGTACAAGGCCATCGTTGTTGTTGGCGGAGTAGATAGTGGTAAGTCATCGTTCTCCATATTATTGAGCAACCTAGCTCTAGAAAAAGGGCTTAGCCCCAGTATAATCGATGCTGATGTAGGGCAAGCAGATATTGGACCACCATGCTTTATATCCATGGCTTATCCCAGTGAACAAGTTATTTGGATGAGGTTTCTCAAACCAGTCAAGATGAAATTTATAGGAGATATCAAGCCCCAGAACAATATAAGTAACATTATATATAAAGTAAAGGAACTTATGGAAACAGCACTACGTGATGATAAGAAGCCAGTAATCATAGATACTGATGGATGGATCAATGATAGCCATGCACTGTTATACAAGGCAAAGTTATTGCTAGAATTAAAACCAGATGCTCTAATTGTTCTTGGGAAAGAACTATATCCATACTTTAAGAGGTTCACAAAGTTGGGGATCAATATCGTTAACTTAGGTGTGCCGGAGAATAAAAAAACTAGGAATAGGGAAGAAAGGAGAATGCTTAGGAGTGATAAATATAGGGAATTCCTATATGATGCTCCGTTGAGGAAAGTAGAGCTGGATGATGTATTAGTGATAAATATGCCGCTCTTCTTGGGTGAGGAGATAAGCATTGATGAACTAGGGGTAGAGCCTAAGGATAAGGTACTATATGCTTCGAAGACATGCGATACATTATACCTTGTACTTAGCAGTCCTGTGAGACTTCAAGGATTTGACCAGTTAAGAACAAGGTTTAATGTTTCAAGAACGAGGACTTTAATCTCTGGTTTTGAAAACCGTATATATGTATCTATAGTTGATCAAAACAATGACGAATACCCTGGATTGATTGAGAAAATAGATTTCATCAATAAAACTATTTATTATCGGTGTAAGTTCGATGTAAAACCCCAAATCATTAAGTTTTCAAAGATAAAGCTTACAGAAGATTTTCAAGAACAATTAATGGAGTAGGTGAGTACTTGTTATGAAAACCAATATATTAGACCTAATAAATATTGAGAAAAAGATCTTTAACGCTGGCAAAATACCTAGCGAGTACGAGGTAACGAGATTATCTCATAGTCATAGTAATGAAATAGTGCTTTTCGAATTAGATAAGTTTCCCTATAAGTGTGTAACAAATATTTTCAGCAATAGAGAAGACCTATACAGAATTCTTGGAGTAGACAATGATCTTGGAGCATATGAGAAAATACTTAAGGCGATGAAAAACCCCAGCGATTTAAACACTGTTAGCTTCAACGACTATTTCTCTATTGCAGAGCTGGATATGGATAGCTTGCCTTTCATTAAATATTATAGAGAAGATGGTGGATACTACCTTACAAGTGCTATATTCATAGCATGTATGGATACTATCTGTAATGCGAGCTATCATAGAGTAATGCGTATTGGTAAGAATAAGGGTGTTGTACGAATAGTTCCTCGTCATCTTTATCACATAATGAAGTATTATCATGAAAAAGATAAGGATCTACCGGTAGCAGTTATACTAGGTACACACCCGTTAATAGAGCTGGCTTCTTCTTTAACTCCCTCTTTCGGAGTCTTTGAGATATCTATTGGCGCCACTCTATTAGGTGATAATAGAGTCGCTAAAACACCTCTCTATAACATACCTGTGCCTATAATGACTGGAATTGTCTTAGAGGGGAGGATAACTAGAGAGATGGCTTGGGAGGGGCCTTTTGTCGATATATTGAGACTTGTTGACCCTAGGAGGAAGCAGCCTATCTTCGAGCTTGACGCAGTATATGTTAGCAGAGTTTATGAGCCTTTTTATCACGCTATTGTTCCAGGTCTCTGGGAGCATATACTATTAATGGGTTTTCCGCGGGAACCCATTATTTATGAAGCACTGAAGAAATATACTCCTAATATCAAGGGAATAAGGCTGACAATGGGTAGTGGTGGGTGGTTACACGCGGTTGTTTCCATTAAGCAGTCTAAGCCTTATGAGGCTAGGAGTATAGGGTTAGCAGTACTGTATGCTCATCCAAGTGTTAAACATGTAGTTGTAGTAGACGATGATATAGATATTAATGATTCAGCACAAGTAGAGTGGGCGATAGCTACTAGAGTGCGAGGTGGAGAAGACGTAATTATTTTAAGAAATATGCGGGGAAGCACCCTTGATCCACGTGGATTAGAAGGTGTGGGTGATAAAGTAGTTATAGATGCTACTAAACCTTTCAACGAACCATGGGATAAGTATAGGCGGGTTGAGATACCCTAATGTACTTGACAAGAGAACAGGAGAAAATACTTAATGGAGAATACGGGTGGGCTGTAGCTAAGGCTCTGGAATTAATTGTGAAAGTTGGCGAATACCTTGGAGCGGACAAGCTTGTCCCAATTATACATGCACATGTATCAGGTATTTCCTATAAGAACATAGGAGAACCAGGACTCTTATTCATTAAAGAACTTTTTAGAGGTGGTGGAATAGCAAGAGTTTATACAACTATTAATCCAGGCTGTGTTGATTTAATGGGTTCTTCAAGGATAATTTCTAACGAATTACTCGGTAAGCAAATACTTGTTAATGAGTACTTGGAAAAAATGAATATGAAACCAACATATACGTGTATACCATATCTCCATAGACCACCAGCCCCCTTAGAGAGACTTGCTTGGGGCGAGAGCAACGCCGTCATCATAGCAAACAGCTTCTACGGAGCAATGACTAATAGAGAAGGCGGACCAATAGCCCTAGCAGCTGCGTTAACAGGCTATATTTACCATGCGGGACTACAAGTCATGGATAATAGAGTTGTAGAAAAAGAAATAGTACTGGATCAGAGTATTGGGGAGGAATTATACGGTGCTCTCGGGCTATGGATAGGAGAGAACATAACAGGAATACCATTGATCAGAAAACATAGACTCAGCCTATATGATGCTAAAATAGTCTTAGCAGCATCAGCTGCTAGTGGGAGTCATGGACTAATAGTCCTAGAAGGCGTCACGCCACAGAATACATATAGGATCAGCGATAAGGTCGAGAAGATTAGTGTTGATGTGAAAGATCTAAAAGAATATAGGGGGACGCCTCCTTCAGTTGGTGAAGAAGTATTATTTTATATTGGTTGTCCGCATCTACACCCTTCGGAGTTCATGTTTATTCATAAATATTTGGAGAAGCATGAGCATATGAACAAGTATGACTTCTTACTAACAATTCCCCGTATTTATGCAGAGATCTTTTCGAGAGAAATAGAGGTTCTTCGGAGAAAAGGAGTTGATATAGCTATAGGCACTTGTCCTGTAGTATCTGTTCTCTCCAAGAAATATGATAAAGTAGTAACTAATAGTGGAAAAGCAGCTTTCTACTTCAAGAAAATACATGGAATAGAACCCTATATAACGTCCTTGAAGAAAATAGTGGAGATGATTATTGGTTGAAGCATGGATTAGGGATTAAAATAATTATTGATGGAGATTGTGAAGCACCCCTTGTGTTGCTTGATAGATATATTAGTTTTTTTGGTGAAGTAGACCCGGTCAAAGGCATAGTAAAGCCTGAGAATATCCATATTGGTGGAAAAGCACTTGTATTTAAGGGGAGTCGTGGATCAACTGTTGGTTCCTATATAATATATGCTTTAAAACATTATGGTCACCGACCAGCTTGTTTCATTGTTAAAGAAGCTGAGCCAATACTTATATCTGGGTGTGTATTGGCTGATATACCGCTTTTCATAGCTAGGGATTATGATTATTTAGTCCAGCTTGTCTCTAGTATTAGGAATGGTGTAGTTAGACATGTCCGTGGAGAAGAATATGTCGAGATCAAGGAGTTATAGTGGTTACTTCATAGTATTAGAGGGCATAGACGGTGCTGGTAAAACAAGTATTGCTAAAAAACTAGTTGATTTTCTCAATGAGAAAGGGTATGAGACTGTATATACTTATGAACCATATGATACAAAGTATGTTGAAGTGCTTAAGAAGCACTATGGTGAGTACAGAGATGCATATTTAGATGCATTAACATATGCTGCAGATAGGATCGTGCATGTAAAATCATTTGTGATGCCGTATCTTCAGAAAGGCTACATTGTTGTTTGTGATAGATACTACTATAGTAGTGCGGCTTATCAAGCAGCTCAAGGTGCACCACTGGAATGGGTTCTGGAGATTAACAGGTTTGTTCCCAGGCCGGACCTAGCTATATATCTTGATGTCGACCCCGAAACGGGTATCTCTAGGAGAATGGGTAAGGAAACTAGGTTCCCAGAGTATGAAAAGCTTGATTTTCTCGTTAAAGTTAGGGAGAATTACTTATTAATGGTTAGGAAAGGATTATTGAAAATGATCGATGCTAATAGGAGTTTTGAAGAAGTATATCTAGACGTTGAGAAGCTAGTTCTTAAATACTTACCCTAATCATTATTACTTGGTCTCTTTTTCTCTTATAAGCTTCTTTATACGTCTAACTCTTTCTAATGCATCTAGCCAAGTAATGAGTTCTGTAGGTTCTGGTATTGTTTGGTTTATAAGGTCGTTCAGTATTTCTAATATTTTGTTCTCAACTTTGTCTAGGGTGTTTTTAATGGTTATTTTCTCGGTAACTTCTACTGCTTCTTCCTCCGTCTTAACCATGTAGACTTTACCATGTACTGGACATATTATCTCGCCACTCGGCAGCTTGAATAATGGTAAATTACATCCTTTTACCGGACATGTTTCAGCAAGCATTGTTGCTCCTAGTTTGAGTAGTTCTGCCATTTTCTTAACCGGGTCTTTCTTGTTCATTGTATTGTTCCTCACAAGCGTTATGTTTTTTGCAAAAACTATTATTTTATAAGCTAGGTTAATAATAATTTACAAAACGTTAGAACTTTTTATGAATAAGTATTTGTTATGGGGGTTGATGTATATGGGTATTCGTGTCATGGATAATGAGACAAAGATCAAGACAGCTATGTATATGTTGATGTCTATTATAAACGATACAGCTGTTCCTAGAAATATTAGGAGAGCAGCTACTGAGGCGTTGAATCAATTAAGGAACCCTAAACTTACACCTGGTGTTAGAGCTGCTAACGCAATAAGCATACTTGACTCGATTAGTCAGGATCCTAACATGCCAATCAATACTAGGACTAAGATATGGCAAGTAATAGCGATACTTGAGACAGTACGTGACTAGGCACATATATTTTCTTTCCCAACTCATTTATTGTTGACACGTATGGTGATATATGGTTTTGGTTAATGTAAGAGTTAGAGGTATAGCAGCAACAGCTATCACGAAGATCTTGTTAGACAAAGGGTATAGGATAGTACAAGCAAGCAATATTATAAGGGAAAGATTCGGGTTAGAACAAGACACATCCCCAGCAGAGGTTACCGTTAAGGACGCTGATATAGATGAGTTACTTGTTATAGGGTTTCATGGCCCAGCTAAGAAGGTGGTAAGAGACCTGGTAGATACGTTAAAGTACGTGTTTACATGGATTTCTCCCATAGGGCTTCATAGTATCCATGTAGGTGTTGTTAGGGAGAAGAAAGCTGATTCATGTATTGTAGAAATAGGTAATGGGTTTAAAGGAATTCTTAGAGACTGTAACTTCGAGGTTGGTAAAAGAATTGTTGTAAGCGTTGTAAAAGCCCCTATAAAGCCGAGTGAACCCCTAGTACTTTCTAGAAATATAAGAGTTATAGGAAAATACATTGCCTTAATACATGGTTCTCGGAAGATAAGCTTGTCCGAACACATAAGAGATCAATCAAAAAGAGATTATCTACTCGCGATAGCTGCTTCAAAACT
Source organism: Desulfurococcales archaeon (assembly GCA_027064845.1). Lineage (GTDB taxonomy): Archaea > Thermoproteota > Thermoprotei_A > Sulfolobales > Desulfurococcaceae > JAGHDU01. The sequence goes on from JAMOPC010000252.1 coordinate 10,524, forward strand.
CATAGGTTCAGGACTAGGCATACACTTCCGGAGCAGTAGTGCTCATGCATCTAAAGAAGACATTGAGGATGAAATAGAACAACTTAGAGAAAAACTCGTAGAAATAATCGAGAAAACCAAAAACATAGATGAAGCACCTATCCAGATATATGAGGGAGAATATATAGCCTTACTAGGATTGACGAGCAAAGCGAAAGAAATACTAGATGATTATCGTGCACAGGTCACCCCAACTATAAGATGTCATCACTCATACAAGTCTTTTGGAGACACATTAAGTGAGCTCGTAGATCTTTCAGAAAAATTAGTCTCTGAAGGAATAAACGAGAAAATTGTCAGCAAGGTCCTAAAGAAACACATCTTGGACAAGTATAAGTCGTATCCACGAATAAGGATCATACACAAAAAACCAGATGGAACAACACTATTTTTAACCCCAGGTACATTGTACAAGTTGTGGATCAAGGATAACAAGTACCACATACTGGTAAAACGAGTCTTTAGAACAAACGGAGTGTATGACGGCCTTAACATAGAGAAGAAACCAGGAGACATAGATTATATGCTTGTAGTTGAGAACGAATGGTTCATAAGCCATAATTATTATAGAGGAGAAGAATGGCTAGGATCATACATAAACATCAATACACCACCAGAAATATTACCCAATACCATAAAATACCATGACCTAGCAGCGGACATGATAGTAAAAAATGATTACACAGTAGAAGTAATAGACAAAGAGGAACTAGAAAAATATTACCAACAAAGAATAATAACAACATACCTCTACATAGAAACACTTAATCAAATAAACAAAATCAAGGAGAACTTAAATAAATATATAATCGACAAACCAGAAAAATTAGAGCAAAACAATTAACAGCTCCACTATATCTCTCAATAAAGACTTATTAAGCGACTTATAATCTCTTATTGAAATAGAAGAAAACGTGCGGGCCCGTCGTCTAGCCTGGTTAGGACGCCGCCCTCACACGGCGGAGGTCCGGGGTTCAAATCCCCGCGGGCCCACCAAA
>JAMOPC010000253.1 GCA_027064845.1 Desulfurococcales archaeon
TATATGATCTTGTTTCTTCTACTTGTATCTGGTTCTTTTGTTTTCCTATCCTTTACAAACTCGATGGCCCAGGCTAGACCGAGTCCTCTTACATCTCCTATGAATTCGTATTTTTCTTTCCATTCATTCAGAGTCTCTTTGAATAATGGTTCTAGTTTCTTGACATTTGGTAATAGTTTCTCGATCACTTCTATTGTTTTATATGCAGCTACTGCTGCTAATGTGTTTCCTCCATAAGTATTGCTATGCATACCTGGTTCCTTGAAGTCTAGGTCGCTCCTATAAATAGTTGCTCCAATAGGTATTAATCCTCCGCTAAGAGCCTTAGCTAGTGAAACAACATCTGGTATTACTTTGAAGTGCTTAATAGCTAGCATCTCTCCGGTTCTGCCAAGCCCCATTTGTACCTCGTCATCAACTAAGAGGATCCCGTACTTGTCTAGTAGTTTTCTAAGTTCTAGGAAGAACTCTTTGGGAGGTACTACGTAGCCTCCCTCTCCTTGTATGGGTTCTGCAAAAACAGCTGCTACTTCATCAGGTGGTATTAGTTTCTCCAAAATATACTCTTCAATATACTCTAAAACCCTATTTACAAGCTCAACTGGTTCTTCGTATCCATCGATCCCCCATGGGTTTCTATACGGGTTCGGGTATGGTACATGTATTACTCCCGGCATCCATGGGAAGAAGCTTTTCTTATGCACTGTCTTACTAGCTGTTAATGATAATGCACCAAATGTTCTTCCATGAAATGCTCCGAGGAAAGCAACTATGAACTTCCTACCTGTAGCTTGTTTAACGAGCTTCAATGCGGCCTCGTTTGCTTCAGCACCACTATTAGCATAAAATACTTTTTTCTCAAAATCACCGGGCATAATTGATACTAGTTTCTCAGCCAACATTACTTGGTATGGGTTATAGAAGTCTGTTCCAGCAGCATGACCCAGCTTATGGAGTTGTTCCTCTACAGCCTTTATGACTTCTGGATGACTAGGATAACCGAGATTATTCACTGATATACCGCTTGAGAAATCCAAGTATCTATTACCATCAACATCGTATAACCAAAAGCCTTCACCCTTCTCAATAACAAGTGGTAAGTGTTCCGGATCATGTGTGGTTGTCGCGACATATTTATGGTGTTTCTCTATCCATTCACGTGATTTTGTACCAGGAGAACCAGGAATAACCTTTACTTCTGGAAGCAACTATTTCACCGAAAAATATTATTACAGAATAATAATAAATAATAATCGCTGATCCTAAACTTCCTTTATGAAGGGTTTTATGAGTAGATTAAAATCATCTATGTAAATATATATTGGTTCTTTCAGAGAAAATCCACGCATAGAGAATAATAGTACAATTACAGAGTCATTCATCTTTTTACAGAAATATTGGGAAAAAACCCTATACTTACCAGCATATACTATAATCTTCAATCTATCCCAATGAATATTTGTTAACATATTATCTCTCATTTTAAATACTATTTGGAAATTGCCATAACAAGTATCTTGACATATTACTGTTGCATTACATGAAACAGTTACATATCCTAGTCCTTCTATGTAAAGGTCATTACTTCCAATTACAAACCTATATGATGACCTTATCTTTTTCTCAATGAGATTCTCATTCTCAACAAATACGTTGATTGACTGATTAATGTAGTTCTCTAAAACACTCCAAGAAGGAGAATAGAATAGATCAGAGGGTATAGCGATAATAATATTCTTTAATAAATCTAACCATGTAAGAGGAGGGACAGGGGGCCCTATATCATAGTCTGTACTTATTATACAATTAATACTTGGCGATCCAATGCATTTGCTAGGCAATCCCCACCTATAATTAGGATCTATGTATTTATACCAAGTATTTATGGCATCACTTGATACAATTACTTGCTTAGAACTATTACCCGGAAATAAATATGCTGGATAATACTTTTTCACTAAGCCGTCCTTTATCCACGACCAAGAATGATCATATATACTTAGACCCATTAGATCATAAGAGGGGTAAACAAATGTTTTATCATTCGATACCAGTTCATTTATTGTAGATACAATTATTCCTATAGACCTAGGACTAAAAACATATAATTCATCGATTTTCTCCAGTAATCGTATATCATAGAATCCAGTATCAATTAGTATATCTCCAGTATCTGGTA
>JAMOPC010000254.1 GCA_027064845.1 Desulfurococcales archaeon
TACAAATTATGCCAAATATACCTCCCACTAATCATCACCAATAATAAGTCTCTTCAACACTTTATATCGTTCATGTAAGTTATAATTTTGGCTTACTTACGAGACATCATTAGATTATTACATAACTGCTTAAAACATGCTGAAATTAATAGATATACTAGGATTACCTACCATCCCCTTTCCGCCGGTGAACAAAAATTGACTGATACTATCATAGTTAATGGAAAGATCCTTACACCATACTACTTCATAGAAAACGGGTACGTGATTATCAAAAACGGAGAGATCATAGATTTAGGCATAGGTGAGCCAAAAGAAAAGAATGGCGAAATAATAGATGCTAAAAACAACATAGTTGCTCCAGGATTCATAGATACACATACTCATGGATATAAAGGAGTTGATGCAAGCTATTCTCCAGCACCTGATATACTCAAATGGGCTAAGGAAATAACTCGTCACGGAACAACAGCTTTTCTACCATCAACAGTGAGTCTACCACATGACCAGATAATTACAGCGTGTAAAAACATTGTTGAAGCAATGAATAAATGGACCCCGATCAATGGTGCTAGAATACTTGGAATTCATCTTGAAGGACCATATATAAGTAAGGAAAAGAAAGGAGCACAAAACCCAGAATATATTAGAAAAGCAAGCATAAGCGAGGTAGAAGAGTACATAAAGGTCTCACAGAACAATTTGGTTCAAATAACTTTGGCTCCGGAAGTTGATGGAGCATTAGATCTGATAAAGTTTCTTAGTAGGAGAGGTATTGTTGTATCACTTGGACACTCAGTTTCTGATTACGAAACAGCTGTAAAAGCAATACTATTAGGTGCAAAGAAGGCAACTCACCTCTATAATGCTATGCCGCCGATTCATCATCGTAAACCAGGACTGGTGATAGCACTACTAAGACATAATAGTGTGTTCCTAGAATTAATTAGTGACTACATCCACGTATCTCCCGAAATGGTATTGTTTACAATCGAATATGCTGGCATCAACAGAGTAGTATTAATAACGGATAGTATTAGTGCCACAATGTTACCAGATGGAGAATATTCTCTGGGAGGACTAAGAGTTGAAGTAAGAGACGGGATCCCAAGAATAGCAGGTACGAATACATTGGCAGGATCAACACTTACCATGGATAAAGCTGTTAAGAATCTTGTCAATAAAGGTATTAACTTAAAAGATGCTATCGCCATGGCAACGATCACGCCTGCTAAAAGCATAGGTATTTACCACAAGCTAAGAATAGGCGAGATCAAACCAGGATTCAAAGGAGACCTAATAGTACTTAACAAAGAAGATCTCAGAGTTGAATACACTATAGTAAATGGTACAGTTGTATATGAGAGAAATGAATAAAAGAATATATGCTATACTAAAATCAGGCCCGTGACCCTCCACATACTTCTTTTTCGGTCTAGGACGCCTTCATCATATTTCCTTCTTTATTTTCTCAACAACTCTAATATACTCTATCCATGTTTCGGGATATTGTCCTTTCTCGTCTTTCTCATATTTTTTAACCATATCCCAGATATTTAGGAGTGCTAAAGATACACCCATCAAAGCCTCCATTTCAACCCCTGTTTTTGCAGTCGTCTTAACTCTGACTCTAACCCTGATCTTGTCTTCATCAATAAACTCGTACTCTGTCTTAACATTGGTAATGAGTATATTGTGACATAAAGGGATTAACTCGGGAGTTTTCTTAACTGCTTGAATGGCGACAATACTGGATACTGTTAATACATCTCCTTTCTCTACAGTACCCTCCTTTATACGTTTAATTGTCTCTGGTTTAAGTCTTATTACACCTTCAGCAACAGCCTCTCTATATATGGTTTTCTTATTGGTTATATCTACCATGGACAAAGAATAACACCCCACATAGTATGAGCTGATATCAGTGAAACTAATTATTATCTAAGGTATATACAACTATTTTTGGTCTTGAAAAACGGTTCTCTAAGTTCTACTGCCTTCTTTAATGCTTTTTCAAATCCTTTCTCGTCTCTATTCTTGATTTCTTTCCATGCATCAACTAATTGATCATTCCGGAACAAACATGTTTTAATCTTCCCATCCGGAGTCATTCTTATACGAGTACATCTCATGCATAATTCGGGGTTACACCAGCCTTTAATCACTGTTATTTTAATCC
>JAMOPC010000255.1 GCA_027064845.1 Desulfurococcales archaeon
TGTAACAATATATAAAGAATTGAAAGATCCATATCAACAAAATCCTCTGGTGCTATTTCTATTTCTGTAACAACATACATAGAATTGAAAGTTGGTAGTTTACCACGAGCTTAAACGGTTAGGAATAGAATTTAAGAGTTTGTTGTTTAGTTTGTGTTGTTAGTATATGTGTGGTATTTTGTAGTTATGGTGTTTGTGAAGATTGTTTATGGGGGTCGTTGTTTGGTTTTCTGTGTGGGGTATTGTTTTATTTTGTTGGTTGAGTATATTTTTTCTTGGTGTTTTGACTATGTGTGTATGGGTTGTTGGTCATAGGGGGTTTCCTTACAGGTTTCCTGAGAATAGTGTTGCTTCGTTTCTTGGTGCTCTTCTCTATGGCGGTGATGGTGTTGAGCTTGATGTTTGGTTGAGTCGTGACGGTGTGCCAGTGGTTATTCATGATCGTAGGACTGGTCGTGTCGGTAGTGTGGATCTTGATATTAAGGAGTCTAGTGTAGCTGATCTTAGGCGTGTATATCTTGGTATGGGTCAGGTTGTTCCTACTCTTGGGGAAGTGCTTGATGCTTTGCCTAGGGATAAGCTGGTTATTGTTGAGATTAAGGATGTTGACGCGATATACAAGGTGTATGAGCTTGTAAAGTCTCGTAACATGCTTGATAATACTGTGTTTGTTAGCTTCAACTTCGACGTGTTGAAGAAGATCAGGGAGTTGGATGAGAAGGCTAGGATAGGGTTCAATATAGGGGACATAGAGGTTGCCAAGGAGGCGTTGAAGCTCAAGAACGTATTAAATGCTTATAGTGTAGCATTACCAGTTACTGCGCCAGCTATTATTGGGTGGGAAACAGTTGAGAACTATATCAAGGAAGCCAAGAGCCTAGGATACAAGATAGCGCTATGGTCGCCAATGGGCTCTAAGCCGGAGGAAACATTAGAGTTTTATAAGAAGCTGAAAGGACTCTATGACTACGCTATTATAAATGACTTAGTAAATGAGGGGAAAGCTATTAGATAGCCTTGGTAATGTTCTCTTAATTAAACCAAGTTCAATTATGAAAAACTATTTTGTCTAAAAAGTTATGTAGTGTATTAATTTATTCTATTTCTGGTTGCTGAATTAACTTGTTCATTGCTAGTTGCATGTATTTTTTCGGCCTCATGATGAGTTCTCTGATTTCTTCGGAGAGAATCTCTCTACTGATTTTTCTTCTAGCTACTCCTTGTTCAATGGCTTTCTCAGCTACTGCTATGGCTTCCTCTATATATGCTTCTACCTCGTCCATTTTGGGTATTATGTATTCTTCGTGGATTCCCTTCTTTTCAGCGTAACGAGCTAGAGCGTATGCTGCTGTAATACACATTTCATCTGTTATCTTCATTGCTCTAACCTGTAGTGCTCCCCTGAAAACTGCTGGGAAACCAAGACTATTATTTACTTGATTCGGGAAATCACTCCTACCAGTAGCAACAATACGTGCGCCAGCCTCTTTAGCTTCCCAGGGCCAGATCTCAGGGACTGGATTAGCTTCGGCAAAGACTATGGGGTCGTCGTTCATGAGTTTTATCCACTCCTTCTTTATAACGCCTGGCCCGGGTCTTGATACTGCTATTACTACATCAACGCCTTTCATCGCCTCTGGTATTCCTCCTACTCTTTGTTCTGCATTGGTTTTTAAAGCTATTTCACGTTTCCAGCGAAGAGACTTATCAGGTTTCTTTAGATCAGGTCTATTTGGGTGGAGAATACCTTTTGAATCAACAACATATATTCTCCCAGGATTTACTCCTACGGCTATTAAGTACTTTACTATAGCCAAGCCTGCAGCACCAGCACCGATGACAGCAACACTTATATCGCTGATCTTCTTTCCAACTATTTTTAATGCATTGATCAACCCGGCTATTGTGACTAGAGCTGTTCCTTGCTGGTCATCATGCCAAACAGGTATATTTAGTTCTTCTCTAAGTTTTTCGAGTAAGTAGAAGCATTTAGGGCTCTCAATGTCTTCTAGGTTAATGCCTCCGAAAGATGGCTCTAATGCTTTTACGATATAGATCAGTTTTTCAGGATCATGCTCTCTGGTAACAATTGGAAAAGCATCAACTCCTCCCAAGTACTTAAAAAGCAGAGCCTTGCCCTCCATAACAGGTAGGGCTGCCTC
>JAMOPC010000256.1 GCA_027064845.1 Desulfurococcales archaeon
CCATTTCGGCAAACTCTGACTTATCAACAGTAATACTTATCTCGTCAAGGAGTTCTTCTAGTAATTCGTCTTCATATTCCTTGTATGGAATGCCTAGTTCTTCTAAGATGTGTTTTTTCATAGCTTTAAGACCTACTAATCTCAATAGGTCTTCTGTTGTTTTTACTGGTTTGGAACTGATTTGTGCTTCCTCTATAAGTATGTCTTCGAGTATTGATAAATACTTGAACTCTATAAATCCCGCTAGTTCTACTGCCCTATTATATACTTGGGATTTCTTCGTCTCCATAAATACATGCACCTCGTAAACATTATCGTTCTTAGAACATGTTTTTAAGAAGAGATACTAGTGTTAACTGGGTAATACTTCAAATATAGAGAATAGTTAGTGAGATAGAGGCATGGTTTTTAACTGGAGGTCTTAATTTATTATAGGAATGATTGGATATATTTAAACCTAGTTAATTTGAGGGGTTTGTTTTGGATATGCATGATTTTATTAATGTTGTCAAAGAGAAAATAGCTGAGCATGGTTTTTCTTCTTTAGTGATCGTTAATAAATATCCATGGATTCTCCCAACGATTATTGGCCGTTTACGAGAGGAGCTTGGAATAGAATTATTCGTTGTTTTAACAAGTGATCACGTTGCTGGCCAAGTAGCTGAAAGCTTACAACATATTAGGAACGATGAAGTAGAAATAATATCTGATCTTAACCATGGTGTTTCCATCATTAAGGACGATTTATTTGACACTGTATTATCTCTTAATAGATTAGCCAAAGAAATAAGTAATATTAATAACAGTAAGAAGATCATAGTTGATCTAACCGGTTCTGATGGTTCAGTCGCGGTCACAGCCATGTATTCAATCAGAAATATTTTGGGCGAAAAAGCGTTCTTTACAATCGTAAAGACTATCCCATTATATGGTATACCAGCTTATCCTGGTAGTCCAAGATGGTTACATAAAGTATATATGTATGGTTCTAAGCAAGAATTCACCCCATTAAAGACTAGTATAGTTAATGATTATCCGAGAATCATAGAATGGCGTGGCAGTAGAGGAGTTTTTATAGCATTATCAAAAGTATTCAATGCTCTCACACAGTGTGGATGTATAGAAACATATTATGATGATAGAAGGAATTTACCAGAAACTGGTGGAAAACTAGAAGCTTGGATACACACTATAGGTGCCTTGAGGGAGAAAAGGAGGTTATTCATAATCAATGAATTAAGTGGACCCGACAGAAACACTAGCAACATGATCTATCATGCCTGGAAGAATATTGCTGAACTCCTAGAAATGACTCTAGGAGACGTGGATAGACAAGTAATTGATAGACTAGTTATGCAGGTACAGAGATATGTTGGAGCAGCTGACCTTATTATTAAAGAAGCATCTTCACAGCAATGGTTTGATGAAGAAGGTGAGAAACTTCATCGAGTTATTAACAAATTCGCTAATGAGAAAACAAGATTAGCCATTGTCCCAGACACTAATTTGTTCTATCAAGGCATACACATGGCTCTACTAAAAGCAAGTATAAGACAAGGACTTCCATGGAGCCCCTTAAGGAATGTCTCAATATATATTCCTAGATGTGCGGAAGCTGAGATCAACGGTAAGGTTGCAGAAACAAATCCCGATGCAGGTGGATTGCAAAGGATATCATACATAATGGCCTTGCTAGCTAATAGAGCCTTGCTGGAAACAAAATACTATTATGACGCAAAATCGCTCAACGCAACTGCACAGCCATGTGAAGCATCAATGGCAGTTGAAGCTCCTAACTTGTCCGAGAACAGAATTATACTCATAACAGCTGATCATAAGGCATATGCTGCTTGGCAAACTCTGAACGTCTGTAGAGGGAAGGTTGCATGTGCATATATTGGGCACAGCGACAAACCACTTGATACAGATACTATTTATGGAAAATTCTATGTAAGCATAGCTTCTAGCCTACTAGCATATATTTCAAGCTTATTCCTACCAGTAACGATCAAGGGCTCGCGTGGAGAAGTAAGATTAATAATTAAGAACTTGAAAGGCTCCAATGCCCCAGTGATAAATGTCCACCGCGTTAAGGAACAATAAATTATTAGAAGGAGAGTGATTAAATGATTGAAAAATATGGATTGTTGTCTGAACTACAA
>JAMOPC010000257.1 GCA_027064845.1 Desulfurococcales archaeon
AACTGTGTCAAAATCTAAAATACTATATTTCGTGAATCTCCCAAGGTGTCTTTTGACGACTACTCGTGTATAATAATTTAGTCCTAGCCAATCTAGTTTTTCTCCTAAGAAGCTTGGCTTAATGTATGTTTTACCATCTAGTTCTGAATCGAGAACTCCGTTCTTTATAGCGTTCAATATGATCTCGTTATGGAAATATGAGTAGTGCTCAGCTGCAATACTGCTTTCCTCATCTCCCAATCCATAGGAGGGAATAATATTATATATTATACCAACTTCTGCTGCTTCTTTGGAATCATGGTCTGCCTTTACACGATCAAATCTCTTTATCATATCATATGCTAAAGCATGAGCTATAACTATGTTTGTTATTGCTTTTGGCACCACTTCTACAGCCATTACACCTGGTGGAAAACCAGAATATGTATTCATGTAGCCAAGCTCGATGGGAACCATTGGTTCATTCATAGTTGACCATTTATCTACTAGGTCTCCTAGTCTCCACGCCATATAAGCAGCGTATTTAGCGAATTCTATAGGGAAAATATCCTCTATTATTCCGAGAGGTCCTTTCTTTAAACCTGTTGCACGAGCCCTTATGGGGTTGTGGAGCCAGAAAGGCAGTGTGAAATGATATAGATTTACTATTACTTTGAACCCTAATCTTCTGAGGTCAAGTATTATTTTCCTATAAAGTTCTACAGCATCTTGATCAGCTATTTTATCAAGCTTTTTCAATACTTCTTCATCTATATTTACTCTCCTAGGTAAACCGTTTCCATCATATTCTACATCCACGTCTACGAACCATGTGGGATGAGGAAATATCCTACTCCATTCAATACCTATTCTATAAATATTAAGACCTAAACTATATGCTATCTCGTGGTCTTTCCTGAACAACTCTATATAATCTATACCATCTTCCGGGAGATCTCCGCTTACAAGTTTTGTTGAAACATTAAAAGGATCTCTTACCCAATGCCACCAATCTGTATTCGTATCGATGAATCTTCTATACACATCACCCATTTCAAATTGAAAACCTGATTGTGAAACACCCCATTTGAAGAATTCGGGAAACTCTAAGTCTTTATAGTCATCCATATTTAGTCACACAAAATAATTCTCCACACTACTATAATATGAGTTCCTACACTAAATGTTTTCATATATCAATCGTATTATTACTAGCTTTGAAAGCTACAATAAGCATATGATTTCCAAAGAACCTCTACTAGCTTAAAAACATGGAAAATAAAATAGCAATAATTTTTTATAGAATAGGCTTCAGCATACTCATGCATTATAGAACCGTTTTGAAAAATTCAAACATATTTAATTATCTGTCTGAATAAATTATTTTCCGAAATATAGGTAAATTATTTGCCTAGAGTTCGTGTTGGAAAGCATGGAGTGATAGTTATTCCCAAAGAAGTTCGTGAAAACTCGGTATAAAAGAAGGAATGGTGCTGGAGTTAAGTGTTGAAAAAGATAGAATAGTTATTAAAACCCGTGATCTTTGGAGTGAGCTTAGAGAACGCGGCAAGAGGTTAAAAGTTGATATCGATAGAGCTGAAAGAGAAATCGATGAGGATGAAGTAGAATGGCTAGGAAGAATAGAGAGTAATAGTTGATACATATGCAATTATGGCAGATTTAACGGGACAAGCCCCTTTAGCCGCTACTAACATTCTTGATAAAATAGGAAGCGGAGATGTGAAAGGTATATTACATTACTTAATTATCTATGAACTTTCTTATCATTGGAGAAAAGGGAAGACCAACTTTTTTTATAATGATAAAGAGCTATTAGATTTTATAGAAACATATTTTGATCTTACTCCCCTAGATTCACAGACTGCATTAAAGGCTTCAAAGATAAAAATCGTGGGAGATCAATTATTGAAGGAATCCAATGATCCCATGCTTAGGCATAGAAAATTATCTGTATCAGATGTTACCACAATAACACTTGCAGAAAATACAATGTACCAATAGTAACAGGCGATGCTGATTTATCATTTGTCGCGAAAAAACTTGGAATAAAGATAATATGGTAAAAGAAACTATTAAAAGATTATTTCAATAGCTTAGTTTTATTAATGCTTTTCTCCATTCCTGCCATATTTTTATTACACGGATAATGATGAATGCTATG
>JAMOPC010000258.1 GCA_027064845.1 Desulfurococcales archaeon
ACTGATATCCATTGTCTTGTAGATTAACTATGGTTATTCCGTGAGGAGCCATTAGTTGTACATATATTTCGTTGTCATTGATACAATATTTTATCCTAATTGGTAGTTCTGTATTATTGCCATAGATATCTCGGGCTTTATTGATTATTTTATAGGCTGTTTCATTGATTTTTTCAACAGTGATGCTCGGCTTTGTCGTTAATAGTACTGGTATTATCTTAAATGTCTGGTTTGGATATAGTATTGCTACTGTATAGTGGTATTTGCCCGTAATGATTTCTAAGTCTTTACTTATTACTTGTTCTGGGTAATTATATAGTGGTGCTCCTGCTCCACCAGTTATGATCCATGTAATGTTGTCCTTGATTTGTTTGGCCCACCCATGCCAGTGTCCTTGAAATACTAGCTTCACATGGTCATACTTCTTTATGGCATTCATTAATATGCTTCTTCTCTCACCATCCATGTTATGATCGACATCGGGGAATGCTGGTCTGTGAAAAACAAGTATTACTGACTCATTATTAATGTTTGATAATGTTTGGTCTAGTTGTTTTCTCCAATGAATACTTAGCCTTGTCTCTGAGTTCAAGAATACTATTCTCCATCCAGGAATGTCTTCGACATAGTAGTATTCTGGTCCGATGTATTGTTTCCAGTATTGAATTGCTTCATTATATATTTCTACGTCATGATTTCCTATAGCTAGCCATATATTGGATATGTTTGAAGAATAAAGGATCTCATACAATCTCTGGTATTGTTCAAGAGTCCCAGTTCCCATATGGTCTCCTGTTCCTATAAAAGCGACTGGATTTATTGCTCGTGATTCATTAACTAGTAAAAGAAATACTGGTGGCGGATTAACGTCTCTAGTATTGGATGGCCTATTATCTCCAAATACTATTAGTGGATACCATGGTAGAGTATCTGGTATTTTCCAACGTGTAGCATTGTAAAGACTTACTACTTGTTGTTCTATAATGTCCGTTTTAGTACTAGTGGTTGTTGGGAATGTTGATATAATGGATAAGCTTATGATGAGTAATAGTATAATTGTTAGCTTCGTATTCAATATTCTATCCCACCTTGAGGAGTCTTTTATCATATAATTCTCTTATTCGGGATTAATAAGGCATCGATTGATAGAAGGTTTATTAAATCCTATATTAATGCTCTGAAACAGAATATATTTATAGGAAGCGGTAAAGGGGTTTTGATCAATTTGTCTATTAGTATAAGTAGTGCTGGCGAAGAAATATATGTTCCAGACACGAGTGCTTTAATAGAGGGAGCTGTTAGTAGACTCGTCAAAGAAGGAAAAATTAGAGGAAGAATAATTGTTCACAGAGCTAGCCTGGCAGAATTAGAACACCAAGCCAATAAGGGTAGAGCAACTGGTTTTGCAGGGCTTGAAGAAATTAGGCGTTTAAGAGATTTACATAAGGAAGGATTAATAGTATTCGAGATCGGGGGAGAAAAACCCCGGGCAACGGATATAAAGATCCTTGGATCAGAGGCTATTGATTCAATAATTAGAGACTATGCATATCAGCTGAATGCAACACTTATAACTGGTGATAAGGTCCAAGCACTTGTGGCAGAAGCTATGGGTATACCTGTTCTCTACATTAAACCTGAAGAGAAGAGAGAATTCATATTGGATAAGTTCTTTGACGAAATAACTATGAGCGTTCACTTGAAAGAAGGAGTTGTACCAATAGCAAAGAAAGGTAGACCCGGAGACTGGGTTTATGTTCCTATATCCAATACCCCATTATCAAGAAAGGACTTAGAAGACATTGCAAACCAGATAATAGAGGAAACTCGAAGAAGACCAGATGGTTTTGTCGAAATAGATAGGTTTGGTTCTACTATTGTACAGTTAGGCACATATAGGATAGTGATAACGAGGCCTCCGCTAAGTGATGGATGGGAAATCACAGCTGTTAAGCCATTAAAGAAGCTTAGTCTCGAAGACTATAATTTACCACCAAAACTTATACAGAGACTCAATGAAAGAGCTGAAGGAATATTAATCGCTGGAGCACCAGGTATGGGTAAGACAACTTTTGCACAAGCACTCGCAGAGTACTATATGAGAATGGGCAAAGTAGTCAAAACAATAGAATCGCCAAGAGACATGAACTTACCGCCAGAAATAACACAGTATAGTAAGAATTATGCAGACCTCGGAGAACTACATGACATACTCCTCTTATCAAGACCTGACTATACGGTATTCGATGAAATGAGAAGTGATGAAGACTTCAAGCTCTATGCAGATCTAAGACTAGCAGGTATTGGTATGATAGGGGTAGTACACGCAACAACACCAATAGATGCTATACAGAGATTTATAGGAAGAGTAGAATTGGGCATGATCCCAAGCCTCATAGACACTGTGATATTCATAAAGAATGGATACGTGGAAAAAGTATACGAGGTAAAAATGACTGTAAAACTACCTACAGGTCTCAAAGAAGCAGAACTGAGTAGACCAGTAGTTGAAGTAAGAGACTTCTTGTCAGGAGAACTAGAATACGAAATCTATACATTCGGTGAACAAACCGTAGTTGTTCCCGTGAAGAAATTTAAAGAAAGGGCAGGTCTCGGCTTATTAGACCGTGTAGCTAAAAGAGTACAACAAATGCTTCCCGGAGCAGATGTAAGGATCGAGGATAATGTGATTTTAGTAATCATTCCAAGGAACTTAATAAAAGCATATAATAAGAAGATCAGAAAGCTAAGAAAACTAGAAGATAAGTACAATGTTTCAATAAAAGTTAGAATAGCTTAGGCAAGGAAATTACATACATTTTTGGTAATCGTCAATAAATTAACAAGAAAAACTATACGATTTTAGATGTTCAGAATCGAAAATTTTTCGATAATTATACTAGTAAATACCTTCACTTTATTACATCATAGTAAATAAGATTATTTTGATGTGCGTAGAAGAATATATCTTGTGTATGTAAATCCTTAATAAGTATGTATTCCATGGGTGTGAAGAATGGATATAACAGCCGGAGTATTAATCATAATAGGATTAATACTATACGTGATATTCTACTTTACACACGGTAAATATCTGGAGAAGAAGGTCGTCAGACCCGATCCTTCAAGAGAGACTCCAGCAAAGAAATTATATGATGGAGTAGACTATGTTCCTGCTAATAAGTATGTGTTATATGGTCACCACTTTGCATCAATAGCTGGTGCTGGACCAATAGTTGGTCCAGCAATAGCTCTTGGATGGGGCTGGCTACCCTCATTGATCTGGGTATGGTTTGGCAATGTTTTCGTAGGCGTTGTCCATGACTACCTATCATTAATGGCTAGTGTAAGGTATGATGGGAGAAGTATTGGCTGGATAGCTGGCAAGCTCATGGGTAAGAAGGCTACGTATGTATTCAACTCATACATATGGTTCTCGTTATTATTAGTAGTAGCGGCTTTCGGAGCTGTGATTTCCGCATTATTCTCAGCAACTCCTGGAGCTGGTGTTGCAGCATTACTCCTGCTAGTATTTGCAGTAATAACAGGGTTCCTAATGTATAAGACACCCCTAGGCTTCAAAGGCGGAACAGTACTAGCAATAGTATTCATTATCTTATCCGTCTATATCGGTGTTATAAGTCAGCTAAACCACTGGTTTGCACTAACCAGGGAACAATGGTTAATTGTTCTACTAATATATATCATCATAGCAGCATCTCTACCAGTATGGGTATTATTACAACCAAGAGATTACATGAATGCTTTCATATTATGGGCTAGCTTAGCAATAGGTGGTGGCGCATTAATATGGCTAGCAATCACTGGCAGAGGAGTCATGGAGATCCCAGCATATACCTCGTTTTCAGCAAACGTTGTCGGCGGACAACCATCACCATTCTGGCCAACAGTACCACTAGTAATTGCTTGTGGAGCATTATCAGGATTCCACAGCCTAGTAGGTAGTGGTACAAGTAGTAAGCAGCTAGCAAACGAGCTACATGGATTATTCGTAGGATACGGCGGTATGGAGACTGAAGGATTCCTCTCAACAATGGTAATTGGATCAATCGGAGCTTATGGTAGTCTCGCACTCATCGATGGAATAATGAGCGGTTGGAACAAAGTAATTAATAAAGCAACTGGAATGACCTTAGGCGACCTTGTAAATAAGATTGCATCGGCATTAGGAATGTCGACTATTTCAAGTCCTACACATGATGCTATACAAACCTTCGTAAATAATTTCATAAACAACCCAGACATCTTCGGAAGATTCTATGCAGGCTTGGCAACTGCTATAAAGTGGTCAGTTATACCTAGGAGCTATGCCTATGCAACTAATGCTGCTTTCGGATTAGATCTTACGGTTATGACTATTTTTGGCACACTATGGATAACAGGATTTGCATTAACATCGCTGGACACCGCTACTAGACTGGGAAGATATGCTTGGCAGGAATTAATGGAGCCTCTAAAAATGCGTGCCAAGAACCTTTACAACGTCTTAGCAAATAAATGGGTTGCCTCGGCGATACTGGCATTATTAGGTATAGCATTAGCATGGAGTGGTTCATTCCTTGTCTTGTGGCCAGCATTTGCTGGAATGAATCAATTATTAAGTAGCTTGGCCTTAATGACCTTATCCGTTTGGGTAGCTAAAGTTCAGAAAGCACCAACTGGCGGTAAGATCTTAGTTGTAGCCCCTGCAGTATTTATGTGGATTACTGTTACATCAGCGCTCCTATGGTATGAAGCAGTAGTGGTGCCAGCATGGATAGGTATAGGTGGTGCAAAAGCATTAACTGCAGGCGTGGTAGGATTTATAACAGCTGTAGGAGTTGCATTAAACCTCTACTTATTCGTGCTGTGGCTGAAAAGAATGAGGGAAAAAGAACTAAAGACAGAGTAAATAGAAATATGAACAATCTGTTTTCAAAAAACTTAATAAATTCTTTTTTATCGATAATCCTTAATTGGGGCTGATTTTATTGACCAAGAGAAGCCTATTATCCAGATTCTCAGAAGTACTTAAAGGAGTTTTTGCAGGGAAATCAGTAGAGTATATCTCAGTTGAATTAAGAGAATTAGAAAACGTTTTCGCATTAATTATACTGGGTTCTTTCATAGGTCTACCCAGTCCTCCCACAACAATTTCCCTCCGATTATTACCATATATGGGTAGAGAATTATTGGTGATGACACGTATTAGTGAAAGATTAGATGATATGCTAGGCGAGATGGCCGGATTATTTGATATAACATAGAATAACGATGTGAGAGGTATTTATTATGACCCCCAATAAAGCAAATTATATAATTAGGTTCTTTTTGGGAAAGGGAGGTGTAGGTAAGACAACAACTGCAGCAGCATATGCTTTAAAAATGGCTATGAAAGGATTTCAAACATATATTGTAAGCCTTGATCCAGCACATAATCTTGGAGATGTATTGGATACCGAGCTAAGCGATGAGCCTAAGAAAGTATATGAAAATCTCTGGGCCATAGAAGTGAATTATGAAAAAATGATCAAAAACCACTTAAAACAATTAAGTGAAAAAATTAAAGACATTTATGGGTACTTAAAAATATTTAATCTAGAAAAATATGTTGACGTGTTACGTCATAGTCCTGGTGTCGAAGAACAAGCATCACTAGATAAGATCATAGAGATAATAAGGAATTATGGAGAAAAGAATAAAGCAGACATAATAGTCTTCGATACACCACCTACTGGATTAACTCTGAGGATCATGGCATTGCCGACAATAAGCTTAATATGGATCGATAAATTAATGGAATTAAGACTTGCTATTCTTGAAAGAAGAAGAGCCATTACCAAGATAACAGGTGAAGAATACGAAGTAGAAATTGGTGGTAAAAAATTAAAAATACCCGTAGATGCAGCAGAAGATCCCATATATAAAGAACTCCTTAACCTAAAATCTGAATATGACTGGATATATAACATATTAACCGATCCAAATAAAACCCTCATAGCACTCGTAATAAATCCAGAAATGCTACCAATACTAGAAGCGTATAGAGCCTATAAGTTCTTATCAAAAATAGGTATTCATACAGAATATATTATTTTAAATAAAGTACTTATTGTAAGATCTGTACCCGAAGAACTTAAGCCAAAAATAAACGAACAAAACAAAGCAATAGAAGAAGCTAGAAAACTCTTTATAAACAAGATATTCACAGAAATACCTTACTTACCAAAAGAGCCTAGAGGAATAGATGATTTAAAAGACATCATAACATACATTGAGAATATATCATAGCCGCCAGGAGAGGAACATTATGGATGGAAACATAGCTATATATCTCTTCATAATTATAGCCCTAATAGCCGGTATATCAACACTACAATTCTATAAGGGTAGAAAACAAAACCTAATGATTCTAGAACATAGTATACGTGTTTTAGAAAAAAGCTTCAAGCCAGAGGACAAAAACTATACTATAATAGGTATATATGTAGGATATGATGCCACATATAAAGTAATACATGAAATTATCAAGAACATTAAGGCGGTTGTATTGCTCCTACCCAGGCAAAGCCTCTTATACATGCCAATAGCTAAACTAACATCTAGATTCGATAGAGTCTTCCTAGTAATAAATTATAAGAAAAACAAAAACTTTTCAGGAGAAGCTCATCTTGTTAAGAAGGGATATTATAGACTTGGAATAAAAAGAGCTATTAAAGGTATCGAAAAGATGCGCATAGAAGAAATAAATATTGGAAAATCCAAGTACTACTTGATATATACCCATAGAAGCCTAGTAGAAAAGCTTATAAACTTCACAAAACAATTAGAAGATCCCTCAATCATTAATCACATAGCGATAGTTCCAAAGAATAAAAGACTCTACTTGGCAGCAAAACTTGTACCAGATAGGCTTGAGGATCTCGCAACAAAGTTCTATAGGCTAGGACTAAGCATTTAATCCAAGTAATCATCCAATCTCTTATTGCCAGCAACTATAGCTATTAGATCACTTAATCTATAGCTCTTTGTCAATAGTTCCTTGTCTACCTTGTAATTATTCCTACGTGTCTTTACCAAATTATCGATCTTAAGAAATCTCCACTCACCTGATCCAATAATTTTTACTGCTATAAATCCCTCTCCTCCAGACCTCTTGATAAATTCTTTTAGTTTTTGAACCTGATGCGCAGGAATGTAAATAGGTTTCTCACCATGAGTTGTTTTTACCTCAATGGCTAGTACATATCCATTCTTAATGGCTACAATATCTGGGTACACTATCCTTTTAGTCTTAGAACCGCTTGCAGGTGCTCTTATAACAGCGAATCCCTTTCTCCAAAGCTTTACAGCTAATTCTCTCTCATGAGCAAATCCTATTCTCCTATTTCTCAATACATATCCCTGAAAAACATATGCATTTATCGAAAAACCATTATATCTAATCAAATACTAAAATATAACTTAGTGTACTAGTTGATTAGGAGAGGTGTTCTATTATATGAAGAAAACTACTATAGTCTTCATACTCTTTGCATTAATAATAATGGTTAGCACAATATCACTAACAACTCCAGGGACAACAAGTCCTGCAACACCAGAACTACCTAATATAGATGAATATGTTACAGAACTACCGACAAGCAATATTGGTCCAGGAACACCTGCTATAGTATTCCCAGGAGATACATTCACAGTAGTATTTAAACAAGAATATGCACCGTCACAATTAAGCATGGGATATATATTTACAGTCAAGGTGGAGAACGACCGGATAACTACTTATAACTATACGGTAACGATCAATAAGATCGACGATACACATTATAATGTAACAATACCAACAGATGCAACCGGAGGATTATATGACCTAGTCCTATATGGTTCAAATAAGTACGTAATCCCTAGAAGTGTGTGGATAATAACAAGTATTGGAGACATACTAAACATAGTACATGTATCAGACCTACACTTCGGCACCGGATACCCGGATGAAACAATTGGTAGATACAAGAGATTCGGCGGAATGATGCTGACACAGCTTCTCTCACCAGACTTGGTAATAGATACTGGTGACGAAGCAGATACACAAGCAACAACACAATATAAAGAATCTAGAGGTTATAGATATGCCTTCTTATACTCATTACCCGTCCTACTCAACCCTGGAAACCATGACTACCCCAACGAGAACTTCATAAAATACTATGGAACAGGCACCTGGTATAGACTCATAGGAAATAAGATACTCATCATAGCTTTGAACACCAGAGAATTTGGAACCCCCGACTGGTCGCAATTAAAATGGACACAGACACTACTCGAGAAATACAAGAATATACCTATTAAGATAATACAGTTCCACCACCCAGTATTCTATTGGCAGGGGGAACTACATCTATACTATAACTCAACAATATTCTATCAAGACCCACACAAAGTATCTAATAGCCCAGTTAGTTATTACTGGGGAGGAAATCTGACAGCATTAAGATACTTCTTAAAACTATGTGAAGACTACAATGTATCAATAGTATTCGCTGGACACATACATAGAGACCAGTTCGTAAAATATGTGTCAACAAGGACAAATACAACAACCTACTTCATAACAACAACCACACTCGCCCACGGTACAGGAACATATAACGGATTGAACTACATACGCATAAACCTAAAGAACTTCAGCCTAGAATTCCCATACAAATCACCATGGTTCGCCGGATTCGAGAATATTTCGAGAAACAGAGTATACAACTCAATACCCAACACAAGACCAGACCTAGTACCAGGCAACAGTAGATGGCCGCAAGTAGCAGACCACATGTACTACTATGGATTCATGATTAAAGCCAAGCACGCATACGTAATGCACTTAGAAAACTATGTACCAGGCCTAGACCTTGAAAAAACAATACTAATAGCTCTTCCATGGGCTGGAGATACACTAGGATTAAAAGTAATAGAATCTAGTGGAGGAGCTGATGCCAGTATTAAGGACTATAAATTCATAGATGGAAGAGCATATATAGCATTACATATCAAACTACCAGTGAACTCAAGTATGACATACGTATTATACAATGAGGAAGATAAGACCCCGCCAATAATAAAGTATAGTCTATCAATACCCAAGACTCCAACACTTAACAGGAAGAATAGCTTCTTCTTCAAGATATATGATGAAGAATGGGGACTAAAAGAAGTAAGTGCAAAAGTAATCATCAACGGTGAAGAAAAAGAAGTTGAAATAGTAAAGTATAGCGCAAACACTTATAGAATAGACTTATTAGTCAAAGGAACAGAACCTGTAACAGTAAAATTCATAATAACCGCAGTTGATTATGCAGGAAACACAGCTGAACAAACATTTGAAATAACAATATATCCAAAAGGATGGACTCCGACAACGACCACAACTACAACTACGACCACTACTACAACAACTACAACTACGACAACGAGCACTACAACCACTAAAACAACCACAACCACGACGACTACTACAACCACAACAACTACAACTACCATGACAACAACTACTCAGCCCACTACAACAACAACGACCACAACTACAACGAGTACAACCACAACGACAAGTCCAGCACAGACAACTACAACAACAACTACGACGACAACGCCTCAGCAAAACCAAACTATGACTATTGCTGTAGGAATAATAGTGTTCATACTAGTAGCTGTGTTGCTGTTCATAATAGCTAGGAAAGCTAGTGAGAGAAAGATGTGATTAATGTTTTGAAAAGGTTTTTAATAAAAAATATTTTTATTAAAAATATCTTTGCCACCTTTTTACTTATTTCTTAGCAAACCAAGCTATTAGGAATCCTATTATTAAGCCAATTATTGCTAGTATTATTGCAATTGTCCAGTCTGTTTGTACTTGTGTTACAGTTGTTGTTGATACACTTGTTGATGTCACAGTTTCTGTCTTTGTCATGGTCTGGGTAATAGTTTGTGTTTGAGTAGCCGTTGAAGTCTGTGTTACAGTTTGTGTAACTGTCTCTGTAACTGTTTCCGTAACTGTTACTGTTGGTGTTACTATTGGCATTATTACTTCTCCCGTGGAGAGCTTAATACCACCTACTTTTGCTGGTACTTTGTTTTCTACATCATAGCTCTTGAGGAGCTTATACTGTACATCTGGTGTTGGTGCTAGTAGGTCAATTACTTGCGGCATAACACCTGCTAGAACTGCTTGTGGGTCTGCACCGCCGAAGGTCCATTCGCTCTTATCTACTTGTACTGGTCTTACCTTCATTGGTGCGAATCCATCATATCCAACAACTGCTACTACGAATACCCAGTCTTTAATGTTGGATACATCTGATAATAATGACTTTGATATCTTAGCCACGATTGTGTTTGGTTCTTGTGAGTCAACATATACGTCAAAGCCTGGTTCTTTCTCTTCAATTGCTACAAGTTTATTATCAGCTGAGTATATTGCTGATTTCTGTCCATTGGGTACTGGTTCATCGCCCCATCCGGGAGCCATTAGTACTGCATAGTTCCATCCATGCCATATTTCTATGTTTAGTCCGAATGTTGTCTTGTTGAGCGGTAGTGATGTGTCAGTTGTCTTTATGTATACTTGTACATATTGTAGACAGAATCCGTTTGGTCCATTCCATGGATTGTCTCCCAGGTTCTTAACTGTTACTTTTAAGTATATGTTCTCACCATCCTCATATACTCCAAACTTTACTAGGTCAAATACGCCTGGCTGGAAGACGTCGTTAGTTGGATACTCGATCGTGCCAATGCCCTTGTCGTCTTCCTCGGGATCGGATAGTTCTCCTATTAGTGATAGCTGTGGTGCTGGTGCTTTACCAATGTTTATTGCAAACCATCTAATCATGTTGATTAAGAATTGTGGCCCATCTAGTTCTACTCCATGATACATTGGGCTAAACATTGGCTCATAGTCACCGTATGGTGATTCACCGCTTACTACTATGATGTTGTTTGAATCACTCCAGTACTCTGCTGCTACCATTACGAAGGTATGGTTACCTGTGCCTTGTCCATAGAATAATGGGTTGTAGACTAACGGTGTTGGTGGATTATTGTCTCCAATGTATGCTGTGTTATAGCTCCATATGATCCTTATTAATCCATCGAATGTCTCGTTTACAGGGTCATGATAGTTACCGTTTTCATCAACCCATATGACTGCGTCAGGACCATGCATTAGTATTGGTTTGTTAATGTTGGCTGCTAATATGCTGGTGTAGAGTTCTGGAACATCATCTGGCATCATTCTGGTTAATACACGGTAGAATGCACCAGCATTGTGTATGTCATCGTATACTGCTGCTAGTTCTAATCTTAGCTTAGCACCTATGAATTCTAATAAGTCA
>JAMOPC010000259.1 GCA_027064845.1 Desulfurococcales archaeon
TACTTATATAATCTTTCTCAGTCTAGGGCCAGTATACCTACGGTTGAAACTGTAATAAAGATAAAGAGGCTTATTGAGAAAAAGAAAAGAATAACTTGGAACGATATTGCCAATGAATTGAGGTGGGGTTACCAAATAAAGGTCGGTCGTTCCGGTGTATATTATTGGCTATGTAGGAACTATAAAGAATTACCCTTGCCCGAGCCTACTTGGGAAAGTGTTTCTAAAAAGAAGAGTATTAGAAAGTGGTTATGATGTTTTGTGATGCATTATTTTTATTGCTTTACCCTAGTTTCCCAAAGGAAGTCAATATTGTTTTTTCCGATAAAAGGGCCAGGAGATTTACTGTAAAGAATATTGCTTCTCTTAAGAAACTTGTTCTGAGATACAATGGATTAGCAAATATATTTGTGCGAATATATGATAGTAAGACCGTGAACAAGATAGTTTTCGACATTGATTCCGACAACCTCTATGAAGCCTTCTTGTCGGCTAAAGAGTTTGCCGAAAAGTTGGTGAAGGACAACATATTGTTTATACCAGTGTTTACGGGCAAGAAAGGTTTCCACTTCTATATATTGACCGAGCCATGGACAATGCCCAATGAGGAAACGGCGAGGGTTCTTGTAAGGGATGCCCAGATTTACTTTATTAAACACTATGGGATCAAATACGTTGATTGGAGACTTGTTGGTTCAGTAACTCATTGGATAAGAGTGCCGAATACTTTGCGGAAAAACGGTAGGTGGTGCACTTTTTTGCCACAGGAATTCTTTACTTGGTCCTACGATAAGTTTTTAGAAATCACTAGGTACCCTAGTTGTTATTCTTTGGACAGCTATCGTGGCAATCCAATAGATTTGACGAAGTTCGTAAATATTATTGACTCGGTAGACTATTACATACGTGCCGATGACCTAGACTTTACGGCGCCAATAAACATCAAGTTTAGTGGTGAAAAACAAGTTATTTTCCAACTGTTATCAGAAATAGTTAGGCCATGCATACTTTATGGTGCCTTTGATCCAGAAGCGGATCACTGGATAAGAACTTATTTTGTTTCAGAACTAATGTGGGACGGCTTTACTAAGGAAGAAATCCATGACATAATAAAGAAAATAGGGTGGAATGACTATGATCCAAAAATAACTGAGTATCATATTAATAAGATTTTTGAAAAGAAACTAATGCCACCCACTTGTAGGAAATTACAGTCTATGGGTTATTGTTTGGGTAAGAAGTGCCCATATTTCCCTGCCATGAATTATTGGTGGATAGAATTGGTTATGAGGGGTAAGTAAAGTGTTAACCCCTAAATATTTTGATGTTGTTTTTCTTAATTGGGTGATTGTATGGCAATTGTTAGGCAGAGAAAGAGAAAACTTAAAGTCATACATCCAACTAAGAGTGAGATCGGGGTGATTATAAGGACCATGAGCCAGAACCTAACTTTGCCAGAAGATGAAGACTTTATATTTTCATATCACTTACTTTCACCACATAGGAACAAGGAAATTGTTGGCAAGTTTGCTGAGTTGTTTAAAAAATACAGGTTACGTGGAAAGTATCCATACAAAGTAACTGCGAGCCGGTTCCTCAAAGACTTTGATAAAGCCATGAATATTGATCCAGACATATATAGGGCAGTATTGTTTGGTACATATAGTGATTTCAGAAAAATAGTTGGCGAAATAGTTCAACATCTAGCAAGGGAACATGGTCTAAGAATAATTGATCCAAAGGCCCTAGAAGAGGTTTCAGACATATTGTCCCAAGTCTATTGGGACATAATAGAGAAGCGGGTAGAGAAAATAAAGAAGTTACCACTAATTAACAAGTTATTGGAGGACCTGAGGAAAAACAAGAAATTAATGGAGTTAGTAGAGTTCGCTCTTAACCCATACTTGCCGAATCTTAGGAACTTATTGAGCCTTAATGGCGTAAAAGAACCGGGCAAAGGTCTAAATCTTAAGAAACAAGAATATGTTGCTATTAGGAAATTAGATGAAAACAGCGATTCGTACGAATTATTGATGATGGGAAAAACATTGATGCCCTTGCGTGATTTCTTGAGAATATATAATAACCCAGAACCTCTTACAATGTTTGAATTAATTAATAGGGCCAAAAAGATTGGTGA
>JAMOPC010000260.1 GCA_027064845.1 Desulfurococcales archaeon
TAGTTGAGTCGGCAACCATTAGTACATGGTAACCCATATCTCTGAAGTATTCTCCGAAAGTGGCTCCTAGGAAGATGCTTGTTTCTCTAGCAGCTACGGGCATATTACTAGTATTTGCTATGAATAAACTTCTCTCAACTAAGGGTTTCCCAGTTCTAGGATCAACTAGTTTTCTAAAACTATGAAGAGCATCAGCCATTTCATTACCTCTTTCACCACATCCAACATATATTGCTATATCTACTTGGCTCCACTTAGTTAGCTGTTGTAGAGTCACAGTATTATGATATATAACTGGGATCATGCCACCTATGAAATTATGATATTTTTCAACAGTTACATCGTATACATATGTTTTCTTCTTAATTACCTCTACAGACTCTACTTTATCAGTTGTAACATAGTTGAACATTAATGTTATATTCTTTAATCTCTCAATAACTTCTACAACATCGACTAAATTATTCGGCACATAAGTTTTTCCTACAAGTAACAGGATCTTTTGTAATCCACTTTTACTAATATTTTCGTTACCATAGATCTGATTGCCAATGTATATATTATTTTTCTCGAAGGTTCTTTTAGAGATTATACTGTATAGCTTCTTCAGTAAATGAGGTGATAATGGTATTGCTTCTCTGCTTAATCTATTTGGTTTCTTAGTTGATATATATCTATGGATTTTTACGACTTTATTTATGGGCGGTGCATCTCCTATTACTATGTTATAGAATTTTGCTAATTCACTGAGACCAGAAATAATAATTTTGTGCCCATTCTTTCCGATAGAATATAATATTCCGAGTTTAGATAATAGATATGCTAACCCCGTTATAAGTTTCTTGGATGCACTATAGAATTCTATAGAGCTTTTATGGAACCCCCCATCACCCAAATAATAACCCCTGATGAAACTAGCTGTTATACTCGTTGGTGCTTTTAATATAATTTCAGGTATCATCGCGTTTCTAGACTTTTTGCGTGTCGGGATACCCAGTATTTTTAGGAATAATGCTAAAAGTGAAGAGTTTATCTCAACGCATTTTACACTATTACAATATTTCTCGGTACCCTTAATACCGAATACTTTTTCGGCTAAATCGTTAAACTTCTTTCTTAATAAATCATCGTTATTGAAGAATACTACTTTTTTATTAGTAATAGAGCCGTCCGATAACAGTAACCCGAGGAATTCGGCTAATTCTTTATTTATTATTTTAGGAATCTTCAGGCTCTTTTTACTCCTAGCCATACCAAGAATTCTTGGTAGTTCTATACTATACTTTTCACAAATTGTTACAGCGAGTTTTAATGGGATTGCCCGATTACTATATGTTACTGTCTTAATCGTGGATATTGATAATCCTGTTGTTTTGCTTAGTTCTTCTAATTGTTTGTTATTAAATCTTCTTATAATCTCTCTAATTTTGGAGTTTATTCTTTGGTCTCTACTCGTTATACCTTTATATTTTGTTAATTCTATAATATATTTATCAAGTTTAAGATCAGTGCTCTCTTTAATAGGTATCTTACGTGGAATAATTAGATAATTGCCTGGTTTTATGTTAATTGCTTCAGTATATCTAACATATCCATCGGGATCAAAGACAGGTAGCTTATGTATCGGTGTAACTTCGATTATCCTTCCACTAGCTGTCTTTATCTTGACTATTTTATCTGTATATCCTCTATAGACATGTGTAATGCGTGCTTTCCTAAAGCGTCTGCCATCAAATGAATAGACATAAAGATCCTTGTCCTTAACTTCTATGATCTCTTCACTAAGATTGGGGTCTGGTTCGCCGTTTTTAACTTTTTTAAATAATTCATCAATAGTTAGTAGTTCCCAATCAGCTAATAAGATTGGTGTGCCTGGCATTATACACTTTCCAGTTCCAAACCCACCAGGTATGGCTGCCTTACCACCCTTAGCTAAGGGGAAGAAGAAATCAATGACTCGTTGACCAGTAATTAAGGGTTCTTTAGGCTCTAATTTCTTTCTATATGGTCTGGGTTTTCTAACAGGCCACTTTTGCAACATAGTGATATCTTTTCCACTGATCTTAGCAATGGGATCTACAATGGTATAGTCTCCTTCAGGAACTATTTCCTCTATTACTCCATGTTGATCTGGAGGCA
>JAMOPC010000261.1 GCA_027064845.1 Desulfurococcales archaeon
TCATATTTCCACTACTGTTTTTGTATATTTCATATACTAGTGTTCCATTATTCATGGCTTTTATATCAAAATAATAGTGAATTGTTGGATTACGTAAATCATTGGCCATATATATTTCATGAATAATTGTATCTTCTAATTCAAGCTGGAAAGCACCGTACCATAAGTTGTATTTAATACTATATAGCTCTGCTGCAGCATATACGTCATATTTTGTAAGTCTAACATCAAATCCCTTTTTCCAAAACTCGCGATAAATAAGAGATATGTTATTATCATCATAGTCCCATATATTGAAGAATCCTCCATGAATATAACTTAAGGCAGGATGTGCAGAAAGCTCGATTGTTCTATAAAGAGTTATACCGGAAGAGGTCAATACCTTAAATTCTACTAGTATTCCTGGTGTGAATTGGAATTTCTCGGTTTTAACTGCTATTTCTACCATGTGTCCGGGTTTTATTGGGGCTTCGCCATAACCTAGGTACTTATTTTCTGTTAGGTCCCATGCCCATATTATTTTTGCTTCCTGATTATTGACTATTACGTGTGTTATAGTTGTTTCTGTTGCACCACTATTTCTTATGTATAGTATGAGTGTCTTAATCGCTATTTTTGCATCATAGAATTCGAGCTTAACAGATCTCTTGTGTATCGTAGTTGTAGTCATAGAAGTTATCCATAAAGCATATGCAATACTTATTGCTACAACAACAGCCACAACTACCACGGTGACTATAAGTGGGGAGACGGCTTTCTTCAAATCCATTTACCACCATAATGTGTGTGAAAAATACGTCGTAAATATGTAGGATGTTATAACATTTATATATTATTATATTGGAGAAAAATAAATTGTTCAATGAAAATAGTTTTCAATGACTCGTGGAAACACATAAATAACTATATATTATGGAGTAGAGTATCTATGGTTATCTATGTCGTAATACCGACGTATAATGAGAGAGAAAATATAGTGGAACTACTAGATAGATTAACAAATGTACTGAAGAATATTGGTTCTAGATACAAAATTATAGTAATAGATGATAATAGCCCTGATGGAACAGCCGATGTAGTTAGAGTATGGGCTGAGAAGAATATGGAGAAGGATATTGAAGTAATTGTTAGAAAGGGAAAAGAGGGACTTGGATCAGCTATTCTTCTGGGTTTGAAGAAAGCTCTTGAAGACTCTGAAGCCAAGTATTTTGTTACCATGGATGCTGATCTTTCTCATAGACCGGAGGATCTACTTTTAATGATAAAACGTGCTGAGGAGGCAGATGTTGTGCAAGGTTCGAGATATGTTGAGGGAGGCAAGATCATTGGATGGGGTCTTCATAGACACCTTATCAGTAAAGTAGCTAATGCATTAATTAGGATAATATATAGGACGGGTATAAGGGATAATACTTCTAACTATAGAGTCTATAATAGGAGAGCAGCAGAAGCTCTCATTAAATACGCTGATGCTAAGAGCTATGAATGGGCGATAGAATCTATTCTCATACCATTAGCTTGTGGTCTCCGAATAGTGGAGTCTCCTATAGTTTTTATTAATAGGACTAGGGGTAAGAGCAAGTTATCTCTAGGAGACATTATCCATTGGTGGATACATATTATAGGTTTTAAGAAGAGATTTAATGAGATTAAAAAATCATGTGCTGAGATTAATTCTTCTAAACCTAAGGTATCCTAGTACGAATGGCACAATTATCCATATTGCTACTGATAAGCCTACATAGTATGGATTAATCTCTACAGATGATAATCCATAGCTCTTCTCAAGCATTGTTAACAATAGATTAACTGCTCCTACAGGGTTGAAGTAGTAGCTATAATTTAACAGTTCTGTTGCCTTCTGGAAATCGAAGAGTTGTCCTGTTATAAACGCGTATATTATGACTATTGTTTGCCAGAAGATAGTGAATATCAGGTATAGTATTATGCTTATAGCTAGGTATAATCCTGACCTAATAGATGTTGCTAATGCGTAGTAGACTGAGTATATAGCTGTGAGTGCTAGGAATAAGCCTAGTATTATTGTCAGCAATGCTGTTATATCGGGTGTTATTCCTATTATGGCTGTTGTTGATAAACCGAGTCCAAGGACAACAGCTATTGATA
>JAMOPC010000262.1 GCA_027064845.1 Desulfurococcales archaeon
AAGGGTGTTCTTGTTGCTTTCTCATCGGGAAAAATTAGGAAATCAGACAATCTTATAGAGAAATACAAAGACATTGTACAAGGTTATCTTCATAGTCATATAGATGATAATTGCGTTGAAGTATACATAATTAAGGGACCAAGCGAAGAAATCAGAAAATTAGATTCGGATCTAAGAAAAGAAGGAAAAGAGGTAAGATATATCCCTATCACGCACCAAGTATAAGATATGAGGCTATACAATGCTTAAGTACTATGAGTTTAAACCTGTAAAAGGATACTGGTTCACAAAATATCTCTTAGATCTCTTATGGTCAAAGAGAGGATGTTTTACAACAACACTTGATATAGGTATAACGTGGAAAAATGTTTGTGTTGAAAACAATAGAGTTATAGTTGATGATGAAGAAATATTTCTCGATGAGATCGTCCTGAAGGAGAACGATAGAGTAATATACTATAAGAACAACGACGTATTCTATGAAATAACGAGAAGAACCACTAGTGGATTTTATAAATTAAAAGCAATAGGTCTTGATAAAGCTCCTACTGTTGAGATAAACGGGATACATATGCATAAGATCAAAGGTATAGATCCATGGAGCGATTCGAGGAGGAAAACCATTGCTGCAAAGATAAGAAGAGGAGACATTGTACTAGATACTTGCATGGGTTTAGGCTACACCGCAATCCATTCTGTTCTAAGAGGTGCTTCAAAAGTATATACTGTTGAAGTAGATGAGAACATAATATGGGTTGCTGAGCACAATCCTTGGAGCCACGGTTTATCAGATAACAGAATAACCATTATACATGACGATATATGTAATACCATAAGAGAATTTGAGGACTCGTCCATAGATAGGATAATTCATGATCCTCCTAGATTCTCAAAATCAACCGGGAACTTATACAGTTATGAGCTATACAGGGAGTTTTACAGAGTTCTTAAACCAGGCGGAATAATATATCATTATACTGGAGAGCCCAGAAGACATGGTGCACCAAGTATATTGAAAGGTATAAGTGAAAGACTTAGGAAAGCTGGTTTCTACCCAGTCTATTATAGGGGTGATGTCGAGGGGTTCATAGGAGTAAAGCCAAAGATATAATACACTTAGACTAGTTTTTCTATGTTTTTAGAGAAACCTGGTTTAAGATCCCCAAGCTTCTTCTTGAGCTCTTCTCTGAGGTGCTTAGCTAAGTTATAGCAACCACTACGATATTCTATGAATCCCTCTCTTAGTAGCTTATTTATTGCTTTACCTATTTCTAACTCGATAATAACATCGTCAAACTCGGGAACAAGCTCAGGATCTCTTAGTCGTTTTATTTCTTCCCTAAGTTCAATAATAGCTATGATTTCACCTGCACTAATGTGTTTTAAGAAATAATCCATGACAAGTCTTTCGAGCTTACCTAATCTAAGAATATCTCTCAAGGTAGGCTTGTTATTTTCAACGGACACTATTCAACACCCATAATTTAATAATACCATGTATTATAGTGTTTATGCTCTGCTACCATGAAATTCTTATTCTTCCTAGCAAGACATACTTGTCTAAATAAGCATTCATTACATTTCGGGGGTTCGTCTCTTAAACATATTTTCTTACCCATTAACCAAAAATGATCATCTATTTTGCCAGGGTTTATATGAGATTTTTCTGCAAGCATCCTATATGCTCTCCTAATAATCATGCGTAACAATATATCTTCTTCCCTGCTAACCTCAATACCTCCTCTGATCTTATCCCATAACTTGCCTGAAACCATAACTAGGCCAAGCCTATAAGCAATCCTAGCTAAGTGATTATCAATAGGAACATCAAGGAAATCTCTTGGCTTAAATAATTGTCTAGCAATAAGGAATTTTGCCAATAATATGGATTTTTTCTCTACAGGGTCCTCATATGCTCTAAATACTCTTAAATGATCAAATAAACCTGGTTTCTCTATACTTCCACGGAGCAGTTCATGGCTTTGCTCAATGATGTTTAAGACTTTCCCATCATATAGTTTTAGGAGTTTAAACCCTAAGTCTCTTAATAAATGTGCCCTTATGACAGGATCTGGAGGTTCAGCTTCTCCGATACTTAACCAAGACTTTACTTCGTCAATAGTTATATTTGCCAGTCTTGATGGTGAAAAGAAATCAGGATCTTCTTCATACTTGATCATGCCCAGTCGATAAAGAAGGTCGGCTCCACTATAGCATTCATTATCTATACAAGCATAGTATTTTTTACCTGGCCTACTTAGTCTATGATCCATGGCAACCATTACTATAAAGTATCTGAGAACATTTTCTCGAGGCTCATTTACTGGTGGATAAAATCTTTTATCATAAACATCTAACTCCATGAGCTTATCACTTAGTCTATCCATGATCCTAGCAACTCTCTCAACAACCCTCGTATCAATACCTATGACCTCCATACTGCATGCACCCAGACAAATATATTATAAAACCTAGGTTAGCTATAACATTTAACTAAACAATTAAACAAAGGATTTAATCAAGCATACTGAGGATCAAAGTTGACGTATAAGATCATTAAAGGTGTTTTGACTAAAGAACATGTAGAGGACGAAGAGCTTCTAATTATAGGTGCTCTGAAGAGCGATATCATAAAATGTAGATCTCTAATAGTTTTTGGCTATATTACTGTGAAAAAACTAGTTATGTGTGAAAATGTATTAATAATGGGTAATGGTAGAATATATAGCATGATCTCAAAAAACACAGTGCTAATACCAACAAGTGGACCTTTGTCAATTACAAGCTTGAAAACACTAGAACTCATAATTCATGGAAAACAGTATCCTGTAATCATACATGAAGTTGAAACCATTAAGGGAGTAATTAGTCATGGATTAATAAACGAGATCAGGGCGAAGAAGCTTATTTTAGCCGAAAAAACTCGTATAAGAAACCTTGCTGATTGTATAAAACTAGTTTTTCGTGATCCATATGTTTCTCTCGAGAATATAGCTTGTAAACCAACACATATTCTATTCATGTACGAGCCATTCGATTATTAATAATAATGCGGGAAAAAATTACTTGTGTTTTAATCCCTCCTCATAGCCTCTTCTTAAAACTTTTTTGTTAAGTTCTAATACTTTGCCTCTGAATACTTTTTCTAATGCTTTTTCTAAATGCTCATAACTTATTTTCTCCTGTAACCCTTCATCAACGGCATATGCGTATCCTAGAATAGCCATATTAGCAGATATTATTGTTCCAACTATTTCTTCCGAGATCTTATTAGCATCAACTACGTATAGTTTAATATTCCTAGATCTTATTTCGTTAATTATATTATCGATGTTGGGATAATCTGCTAATGGTGGTGGCCAGAGGAACTTATTCATCACTATTCTTGTAGACTGGTTTGCATATATTATTTGTCTCGCTGTCTCGAGTGCCTCTAATCCTATTAAGAGATCTGCAGCTCCCTTCGGAATCATAGGTGATTCTCCTTTTCCGATCCTTACCTGTACTATTAGGCTTCCACCTCTCTGGGATAATCCATGTGTTTCAGCTATAGTTACATCTTCACCTGCTAAGATAGCTGCATTTCCAAGTACTCTTCCCAGAGTTAATAATCCTTGACCACCTACTCCTGCCAAGACTATATTGTATCTCCTAGCCATACATACTCACCCTGTCTAATACCATGCTTCTAACCAGTTCGGGTCTCCTTTTTCTTTAAGAACAATAGCATTAAATGGACACACTTGTGCACATAGTCCGCAACCTGCGCAGAGGTCATGGATAATTACTGGTTTCTTCGCTCCTTTTGGCACAACTATTGCTGGACACGCCAATAGGTTTACACACACCATACAGCCTGTACATTTGTCTTCATGAATAGTATATACTGGTAACTTAATACCTTTTCTGCGTGCATCTCGTAGCGCTTGTAATGCACATTTCATTCTAGAGACGATGGTCACTGGTTTTCCTTCTTTATACTTCTCGAAGGCTTCTACTACTTTGTTTATAGATTCTTTAACATTCATTGGATTAATCACATATGTTTCGAAGCCCATCGACTTCATTATGTCCTCTATTGGCACACGGTATGTTTCTTCTCCCATAGCCGTTGTTCCTGTTCCGGGGTGTGGTTGGTGACCAGTCATCGCTGTATAGTAGTTGTCTAGGATCAAGACTATGCTTTTGCCCTTGTTATAAACTATGTTTATAGATGGGGGTATCCCTGCATGATAGAATGTTGAGTCACCAATTACTGCCACTACTGGCTCATCTACGACTTTACTTAATCCGTGAGCTACGCCGATACTACCGCCCATCTCGAAGCTAGTCATTTGCGTCTCAAATGGTTTTTGATAACCTAGTGTATAGCATCCTATGTCTCCCGTAAATATCGGGTTCTTAAGCCTTGCTTTGTTAGCAGCAACCTTCACTATATAGAATGAGTTTCTATGAGGACAACCAGGGCACATTACTGGTGGTCTTGGCGGAATAGGTGGTTCAAGTCTTAAAGGTTCGAGTGGTTTCCAAGGTACAGATTCTGTTCCTGTATCAAATTTTGATATACTCCTATAAACTATGTCAAGATCTAATTCACCGTTCTCAGGTACTAAGTCTTTACCGTGAAGTTCTACTGATACTCCATTTTCGAACAATATTTTCTTAACCTGTGTCTCTATTACCGGGTCTAGTTCTTCAACTATTAGCGCCTTTTCAGCATCTTTTAATGCTTCTACAATAGGCTTATAAGGTAATGGGACAGGTAGGTTTATCTTTACTATTGTGTATTCATTTTTCTTATCCATTAGCTCTAGTGCTTCAGCCACGTGAGCATACGCTATTCCGTCAGCAATTATTACCTTTTTGTTTCCAGGATTTATTATTTCGACAAATGGTGGGTGCCCCTCATTCTCCATAATATTTTTCCATACACTCATCATTCGCTTCTTTAGCTTTCTTCCATGAGCTGGTATTAATACCCATCTTTCAATAGTTCTCTCGAATTCTCCCTTACAAGTCTTTTCAACAGGAATGTCTTCTTCAAGAAGTATTGATTGTCTTGTGTGACTAATTCTCGTTGTTGATCTGAATATCACTGGTTGTTTATATTTTTCGCTTAACTTATATGCTTCCTTAATTAATATATAAGCTTCTCTTGGACTACTAGGCTCTACTACTGGAATATGAGACAGCAATCCATACCATCGATTATCCTGTTCATTCTGACTACTATGTTGTCCAGGATCATCTGCTGAGACTATTACAAAGCCAGCATTCGTACCAGCATAGCCAGCACTCATTAATATATCTGCAGCTACATTGACACCTACATGTTTCATCGCTGTTAGGCTTTTTACATGACTAATAGCTGCTGCATAAGCTGCTTCGAAAGCCACTTTCTCATTAGTACTCCATTCTACATATATTCCTGCATTCTTGGCAACAGCTGCTAGTGTTTCAACTATTTCAGTAGAGGGTGTTCCTGGATATGCTGAGGCAAAGCATATACCAGCTTCTAATGCTCCCCTTGCTATTGCTTCGTTACCCATAAGAAGGACTTTGGAGCCCTTGGGGGCTAGAACGTCTGTTCGTGGAATAATCAATCCCCTCCAAACAGAAAGATTATATACCATTTCTTTAATTTACACATATTTAACATTAATAAAATGCATGTATTTATAGATCGTTCCATATAGATATGGAAACATACTGATCGTTCAATATCTATTCGAGTGGGATTGTTCCAGCATAGAGTTTATATATTATCAATCCCACTATATATATTGAGAAAACTGTTTACCCAAAGGTGAGAAAAAATGCCCAAAACTAGAAAAGTTGTATATGAAGACCAAGAAGTAGTCGTAGCTCTAGCACCCAGAGACGAAGAACTACCAGACATGGTGTTAGAAACAATCAAGGAAAAAGGCCGACCAATGTATTTCGACGAACTAATACGAGAATTCAGTGGGATTGCAGGAGAAGATAGGCTTAGGAAAGCTGTTAACCACTTATTAGCACTAGGAGCACTCGTAGAGTTCCCTGATGGAAGCCTTGGAACCCCTGACATGGAATGGAAGCCTAGGAGAACCAGGAGAAGGCGTAGGAGGAGAACGCCTAGACTTATGAGCGATATTGGTATGCCAAAAACATATTACAGACCACCAGAACAGTAAAGAATCGTTTCAGTAGATAAAATATTTTATTAAATGTTTTTTCTATTATTACTTCTTCTTTCTAGAACGTCTTGATGTTTTGGCTTGAGCATATCCTAATACAGGTTTATATTTAGTACATTTATCGTAATTAAGAAGTATGACACCATAACGTGCTTGTAACTCGCATAAGAAGTCTTCAGGTATAAGTGCTACTGCACCTCTATTTGTCTTCAAACCATATGCACGTGGCAATATTTTTTTAACAAGTCCCTCCTCTACAATCCAATCAGTATATACTGGGAGCCTCGTAGTATTTACGTATCCACGCTGTCTCCTAAACCCATATCGATCATTATAAATTTCTCCAACACTAATTCCATCAGTGCATTTACCAGCAGAATCACATACTACATTGTCCTTGCCCAACCCTTCCCAGAGAATCTTATCAAGTATTTCACCTGTTGGTAGCTCGAGTTTACCAACATCAATTTCTGTAATGCTCTTAGTTAAAAGATCGCTCTTTTCGTCAACTATCTCACTAACGGGAACTTGCTCTGTAGACGAACTTATTGTTTCCACGGGAGGCTTATTAACAGTTTTCCTTTTACCTAGGATGCTTAATAAATCACTTATATCCTCATCGATCGATTCCTTACCAGACCCAGTTTCTTTTTTAAGATTTTCCTCTGGTTTACTAGTACTAATTTTTTCCGATTTCTCTATTTTTTTATTAATATCTTCATTTGAGGCAATTGTTTCTTCTTTTTCCTGGGTCCTGCTAAGATCCCTGTTTTTACTAGAAGATGAAATACTTAAGAAATCAAGAATTGATGCGTGTTTTCCCCTAGTAGTTTTTCTACGTGGCAAATTCCAGAAACACCGCGTAAAAACTATTGTGTTTTCCAGAATAAATATTGTAGGGGTTTATAAAACAGCTTACTTCGCTATATGAACAGTGCTGTTTATTAACTGTCCAGGTATTGGTTTGTAAAATAATGCTCTATATACGCCTCTTTTGCTATGAAGCCTTGTGATCTTACCCCAATACTTGTTACCATACTTATCAATTACCCATACCTTGGCGCCACATAACGAACCTAGGGGATGTTTTTCTTTAACTTTGATAAGAACTTGTCTATTATATTGGCTTCTAGGACCTCTCCTATAACCTATTATCACTCCTTCCAATAGCTTCATCGAGATCACCGTCTAGGACTAATAGTGATCTCTCAGGAGAAATCCTAGCCCGCCCACGGAGCCAGTGGCCCAGGCAACTCCACCACTGGCTCCACCCCCTCCCATCGGAGAGGGCGCCCCCAGGTGGAGTATCCCCGGGCTCTCTGTTTGGCTAAGCACAACTTAGCCAAAACATCATTTTGCCCGGGGGCCCGGGACCTGGGGGCGTGGGCGGTTAGCCTATAATATATTTATTTTTTCATCCTTAAATATTTTAGTAAGTATACACTTTCTCAAAATTTAAAAGTTGTTCAAAAATAAAGAACTCTTTATAAAATATTTAATTATGTTCGAATTTTATGGAATCAAATATTGCCTCGTATTTTGAGAGAATTATTTTGACAATATTTATATAATATACGTGATTTATTCTAGCGTAATAGATAATGCCAACTAGTTTTCGGGGTATGGCGTTTTGAGAATATGCGGATGGATTATCAGGAAAAAAGTGGTTGGTAAAGTAGTAATTATTGAAATAAGTGGTGATACCAGTGTTAAGCCAAGCGTTATAGTGTTGAAGAAAGATCGCGAACCAGAATTATATGAAAAAGCACGAAGACTCGATATTGGAACTGCTCTTTGTTTCGAAGGAGAAGTTTCCCCCATTCAGAAGAGTAAGAGGGGAGTAGAGTATATTGTTAAATCAATAACTATTTATAGTGAACCACTAGAGCCTCTCCCAGTAGACACTGTTGGAAAAGTGCCGACACTACTCGATACCAGGATCAAGTATAGGTACTTATTACTGAGAAACCCAGTAGAAAAAGCTATTTTTAAAATAAGAGCCGGAATAATTGAAGCCGCTAGGAAATATTTCATTAGTAAAGGATTCATTGAAGTACATACTCCAAAAATTGTTGCTGCAGGAGCCGAAGGAGGAGCAACACTGTTTCCAGTAAAGTATTTTGAGCAAGAAGCTTATCTCAGCCAAAGCCCTCAGCTATACAAACAGATCTTAATGACTGGTTTGCCTAGAGTTTTCGAGATAACGCCCTATTTCAGAGCAGAGAAATTTAATACTACGAGACATTTGAATGAGTCATGGGGAATAGATGCTGAACAAGGCTTTATAAATGGAGTAGAAGATGTTATGAAAACCCTTGAAGAACTAGTATGTTACATAACAGATTACCTAAGAGAAAACTATGTAGAGGAACAAGAAGTCTTAGGAATAGAAATAGAGAAGCTAACACCTCCATTCAAGAAAATAAAATTTGAAGAAGCAGTAGACATCCTCAGATCTGAGGGAATAGAAATACCTGAAGGAGAAGACTTAACAGACGCTGCAGAGAAAAAACTTGGAGAAATCATGGCCGAAAAAGGTCATAAGATCTACTTCATCATAGGTTTTCCATGGAAAGCAACAGGATTCTACTATATGAGAGAAGAAGACGGTTACCATACCAGGAAATTTGACCTAGACTATAAAGGCTTAGAAATAGCAAGCGGTGGACAGAGAGAACATAGATACGATAAACTAATTGAAGCTATGAAAAACAAAGGACTAAACCCCGAGAACTTCGAATTCTATCTCGAAGCCTTCAAATACGGTATGCCACCACATGGAGGATTCGGCCTAGGTATAGAGAGATTAATGATGAAATTGCTGAACTTGGAGAATATTAGGGAAGCAATAATATTTGTAAGAGATAGGACAAGAATTGTTCCATAAAATCCATGTTATTGTTTCAATATTTTTTGCGAAAAATATTTTTTATCAAAAATATATTTTATGAAAAATAAGGATTGGTAAGCCGGGTTGGGGGATAAAGAACCTAAAGCTCTAACTAGGCTAAAAAGAAAACTTACAATAGAAAACCTATGGATATATATAATAAAAATACTGATCGAACACAAGGAAATCAAAGCCTATGATGCAAGAAAACTACTAAGAACAAAGTTCGGGATAAAAGCACCCTCAATAACCGTCTATGGAGTAATATATAGAATGGCTAGAGAGGGATTGATAGAAAAAATCACACGAGACAATGAAACACTATACAGGCTCACTGAGAAAGGATTAGAAGCATATCGTGAAGGAATAAAATTATTAGAAAACATTTTACAAAATCTCAAATAATAAATCACGCATCATTACAACCTACATTGGTTTTCCAGTTATCTTAGTTAATAGTATAGATCCCCCGCCCGGCTTCTCATCATAGGACATTATACAACGAGTCTAAGAGGTGATGTTAGATGGTAAAAATCATTATATTTGGACAAGGTCTAGTCGCAACACATTTCGCTGTAGGACTTGAAAGACTAAAAAATGGAGAAATACCAGACTATGGAGTACCATTAAGCAATAAGATCCCCATAAAATATGATGAATTAGAAATAATTGGATCTTACGATGTTGATACTAAGAAAATAGGCAGAACACTATATGACATAGCAAAAGAAGTATTTGGAGATGCGAACATACCGAGGCAACTTAAAGACATAATTGTTAAGAGAGGTATTCATCTCGGCAGCATGAAGGGATTACCCTTTAAAGTTGAGGGACTTGAAGAAGAGAAAGGATTATTGAACGCAATAAACGAGCTAATAGATGAATGGAAAGCTATCAAACCAGATGTATTCATAAACGTGATAACAACGGAACCTGCTAACGAACTATATACTGTAGAAAACATAGAGAAAGCCCTTATGAACAAGAAATTATCAGCAAGCCAAGCATATGCATATGCTGTAGCAAAATATTCTAGGGAAACAAAGTCCTCGGTATTCATTAATGCTATTCCTACACCAATAGCTAATGACCCAGGCTTCGTAGAGCTCTATAAAGAGAGTAAAGCAATAATATTCGGTGATGACGGAGCAACGGGAGCAACGCCTTTAACAGCTGATCTACTAGAACACTTAAGGGAAAGAAACCGGAGAGTACTAGAAATAGCACAATTCAATATAGGCGGCAATACTGATTTCTTAGCACTAGATATACCCGAGAGAAACATCATGAAGAAAAAGACTAAGAGCAGTATAGTGGAAGATATTCTAGGATACGATGTACCTAACTATATTAAACCAACAGGCTATCTACCACCACTTGGAGACAAGAAATTCGTAGCAATGATCATAGAGTATATCAGCTTTAATAATTTCAAAGACGAATTATATGTAATAGCGAGAATAAATGATAGTCCAGCACTAGCAGGATTGCTAGTAGACCTTGCAAGACTCGCAAAAATAGCTCTAGAGAAGAAAGAATACGGCACAATATATCCTATTAACGCATTTTACATGAAAAACCCGGGACCCAAAGAAGGAAAGTCAATAGCAAAGACAAAAGCATATGATAAATTACTTGAATGGCTCGGGATAAGGGATGAGAGATACATGTAATCCCAGAGATGCTTATAGAGCTCTTGTCAAAGAGACAGATGGTATTATCTCGCGATACATTAATAGAAAGATATCGATAAGAATAACATGTTTTTTAATAAATAGGAACATATCTATATCACCAAATTCAATTACATTAATAAGCACAATAATTGGAATACTATCCTCTATAGTAGCCTACTACTCTCCCATAATAGGCGGATTTTTGATACAATTAACAAGCATAATAGACGGAGTCGATGGTGAGTATGCAAGAATAACCAATAGAACAAGCAAAGAAGGTACATTCCTAGACTCAGTAATGGATAGAATAGTTGATGCATCAATTATAATTTCCTACACAATACTAGTATTCAAGAATGATTACTTCTTAGAACCGCTATATATCATAATACTTACAGAACTATTACTGTTTTCCTCTCTAATGGTAAGTTATATTCATGCAAGAGGAGAAGCGAGCCTAGGCATAAAAATACAATTACTTAAACCG
>JAMOPC010000263.1 GCA_027064845.1 Desulfurococcales archaeon
GTTTTCTCCAGGAAGGCCTCCTAACATGTGTTTCCCTATTCTTATCTTTACTTGCCCAGTCCATGTATCGTACATAGTACGTATTCACCCAAGAGAATAATAATGGTTTGTTTCAACATATTATGTGAATAGGAGAAAATATCTTATACCACAAATTTTCTCATCAGCATTCGTTCCCCCAAGCATCGCCCCATTTAAAGGGGCCTCCACAAAGACTATTCAATAGGTGAAGAGATTATAGCTTCTTCGGTTATTAGAGGTACTTAATGGTTTTTCAGCTACTCCTAGGTATTTATTTCAAATTTTTGTAAATAAATTTACGATCACATATTAAGAATTTAATTATATTAATATATAGCTGAGATCATGAAGTCATAGGTAACATTTATTCCGAACGATGTGCTGATTATGTTCACATAAATATGTCTGGGATTTGAGAAAAGACTCTGATTCACTATTATATTGTGTTCCTATAGTTTTCTGTTTCTGTTATACCATTTTGTCCTAGAATAAGTACTATGGGTTAGAAGCGCCTAGTATCGGATATATAAAATTAATAAGAGAATATTAGTATCAAGTCATTTTTTAAATTAAAAATGTTCATATTTCTAGGAACAAAGAATTCTGGACGTTATTCTTATATATTTTATATATTGAGTTTTATATGTTTTGCCTCAAGACTTGGAATTAGGAAAATAATAGAAATAATTATAAAACTTTCATATTTTATTTATAACCAGTGGATTGTGATGACCTCACAACCTTCTTCGCTGGCTCCTTCGTCGTTAAATAATTTGAAAATTGGAACAATTGGTTCCCCAAACACGACAACAGTATTCCATGGAGATATCCTTGAAACTAATATAAATCAATCAATTTTAGGACAGATTGTATTTTTCTTTCATTGCGAAAAAGAAGGAACCGATATAAAGGTAAAGATTGTTTTAGGACAAGTTACAAAGTTAGAAAGTAAAAACTTATGGCACGAAGACTATGCTTTGAGGAGCGTCATTAAGAGACGTGGTAGATTAGATTATTTAAGTGGAGAGACAGATATAAAAGGTATGGTTATAAAATTACTCGGCGTGTATCAGATCGATGCAGATACTATTAAGGGATGTCCCAGCGATGAACAAGTTTATAACACTATTATTTCTGGTCAAGCTAATGTAAACATCACAATGAGTACTATCTCGACACCTCCAGTGTCTGGAACCTATGTTTATCTTCTTAATGAAGATTTGCTCAGAGTACTACTATCGTACGAACGTGGAAACATAATATTTCTAGGTTATATTTATGGAAGCACCACCCCCGCCCCATTTAGGCTAAGACATTTTGGAAGAGAGGTGGCACCATAATGAGTGAGTTACCAGGTTTTGGAGAAGCGCGAATGGTAGGAATATTTGGTAAAACAGGATCAGGCAAATCAATATTAGCCGCTTACCTGATTGCAGGTTTTTCGAGAAACCCTCAACTGGGCATATTAGTTATTGATCCTCAAGGAGAATTTGCAAGAAACTTCCCAGGAAGTAAAATGCCGGAAGGTAAGTTCGATTTCCATGGACTATTAAAGGCTATGCGTGGACCATTCAAAATATATACCTTAGAAAACGTTGGGCTTGACAACAATGATTATGAGACGTTTGTTCGTTTACTAAAGAAGTCGGGTATATTAAGTGATTTTGGCATTAGAGATGAATTAAAACAAGATGATGCGGGATTATCACTAATTTACGATCTAAAACAAAGTAATAAAAATGTAACAGATATTAGCTTTGATGATCTGCAGAATAATATACGTGAAATCTTACAGCATCTTTATCGGCGATCATATTTAGAAAGAAATGTTTTACCTACATTCAATATTGCTGTCAAATATAATAAAGACCGGATCGAGAGCAAATTAAATATTATTAAATCCTTGTTTGGGAGGCCTATAAAAATAGATGATATAATTAAAGATGTTGTGAATAATCATGAAGTAATTATTTTAGATATATCTAAAGCAGGTTCTATAGCAAGACATTTTGGTTTGGAAGAAATCGAGATCAAGGCTCTTATTTTAGATAAAATAATAGATAAATTAAGACAGAGTGGAGAAGAATTATTCTACAGAGGTCTTTCTGCTAATGTACTGGTGGTTTTAGACGAAGCTCATAGATATGTGCCAAATACTCTACCTAAAAACGAGGAATTAGCAAGATTATTGAGAAG
The DNA here is from genome assembly GCA_027064845.1 of Desulfurococcales archaeon. GTDB lineage: Archaea > Thermoproteota > Thermoprotei_A > Sulfolobales > Desulfurococcaceae > JAGHDU01. The sequence goes on from JAMOPC010000263.1 coordinate 2,218, forward strand.
AATTCGCGATAGTGTAAGAACAACTAGAAAATATGGAATAGGATGGATGTTCATTACACAAAGCATAGCGGATTTTGATAAAGAAGTCTATAGACAGTTACATGATTACTTCTTCGGTTATGGTCTTAGTGTGGGGGCAGATTATCAGCATATTAAGGAAGTAACTCCAAAAGAAAGCCTAGAAGTTTATAGAAGTCTTCCAGACCCCAAGAGAACAGGTCAATATGTGTTCATGCACACGGGTTCGTTTTCTATGTTAAGTACTGTGGCTTCAGCCACATTCGTTAAAGTGTTTAGCATAAAAGAGTTTATCAAATATAATCTCAATATGGACTATGATGAGTTCTTACAAAAATATGGTGAAGAAGCAATAAAAAGACGGTTAGAGAAAAGGGTAGATTAAATTGTCTATGAATATTGTTATGTGTAAAGAACCGGTCGAAAAATTAAAAGCGCTTAGTCTAGTAGATATTTTAAAGAAAAATATAATTAATGAAATCGAAAGAATGAAATCAGCTAAGAATAAGAACGAACTAAGACAGATATACATTAAATACGTCTATAGAAACTATATCAAAGTAAGATATAAGCTAGAGTTATATGAAGATGAATTATTTTCTTATGTTGCACAACCTGATGAGATAAACGTCAGAAATATTTCTCCTAAAATTGTAAGAGTTGATGGCAATAGAAAATTAAGACTGTTATTTCGTTATTTAACATTTTATTGGTCTTTTCCAGTATCTGAAGGTGTTGGTAGGAGAATTAAATTCATTATATTTGACGAATATAATAACAAAGTTATAGGCTTAATAGGATTGAGGGATCCTGTAATAGGATTAAAAGCCAGAGATAAATGGATCGGATGGAACTTAAAAGAAAAGAAAAAGTACTTATGGCATGTAATGGATGCAGGAGTATTAGGTGCTATACCTCCCTACTCACAATTGTTAGGCGGTAAATTAATTTCCTCGATTTTAATATCTAAAGAGATAAGAAAAGAAATCGAACGACGTTATGGATTAAGACATGGATTCTCAGTAGTATTATATACTACAATAACAGTATATGGAAAATCAAGTATGCTTTCGCGTCTTAAATATTGGCACTTCATAGGATATACTACAGGTAAAACTACTGTCCACATAGATTTTGATTTGTTGAAACAATTGCTAATTTCAAATAATGATCCTGAGGTAAAAAAGTATAAATTTGGTGACGGGCCCAATTGGAAATTACGACTTGCAAGAAAGGCCTCGAAAATTTTAGGCTTTGATATCACAGACGTAGGGATAAGAAGAGGTATATATGCAGCACCTTTAGCAAATAATTTTAGGGAGGCACTAAGAGGGATAGAAAAGCCGAACTACTATGATTTTAGCATAACTGATATTAGTGAATATGTTAAAGAAAGGTATATGATTCCTAGATCCAAAAGAATTAAGCTCTATCCTCCACTTAGGGTATCTACAATAATGAAGATGGTGAGATCCTATGAATCGTGAGAAAAAAACTTTACCTGCTGACGTTGTGGAATGTATCTTATCAGAAAGAAATATTCGAGGAACAATCGATTTTGTTAATTCAGCACTTAGTTACCGCGATCAAATTAGGGTTAAAGTGACAGATCTATTGATGAGACAAGGTGAAATACATACACTTCCTAATAGGTCTAGTTCCTTAAATATAGTAGAAGCTATTGATGGAAGCTATGCGACTCATAGAACAATAGCTTTTATTTTGTTGGTGTTTGGTGCGGCAGCGTATTCCCCCGACAACCCTGTTCCTAAGCAAAAGCTACGTTATGATGTAAACGCGATTCCTATACTCTTTTCTGATCTTGTCGGTAGGGTAGCACAAGGACTAATGACTTTTGAAGAATTTTACTTAGCTGCTACATCCCAAGCCGACCTCATTATAATGGATGGTTCATTTATATCTTTCCTTACGCGATTAAACTCAATTATGTCAGCTATAAATGAATACCCTTATGACCCTGCTGTTACTACAATAAAGCCTCTTATAGACCCAAATGATCCGGGAAGTTTCTATGCCAAAGCAGGACAAAAATTCATAAGTAAAGTACTGACATACAACTTAAGATCGTCCGGTCCAAAAATAATAGCTATACCAAAATCGAGCCAAAGCAGAATTATTTTGAGGAAAATAATACATACAGGGGATCAAGCATTCGATGAGGCGGTAATGAAATATTATACTGATAGAGCACTATTCACTATAATTTTGGACAAGAATGAATATTATTATAAATATTTCTCCCAAAGAGATATGACTGGAAGAACTCATAGAGCTAATTTAGGACGTAGGAGCCCAGTTAGACCGGTAGACGCCGATGAAATAGAAGATTTCTATGATGATGAAGGAAATTATCAAGGCAGGGGTGGTTTTACATTGGTATATTATAGGCCGAAAAAATGGGCACCGGCGTATAAAATTGAGATTCCTGGTAAAGTATCTAAACAAGTAATTGAAGATATATTATTGAAAATACGGGATTTGATTGTAGACCCATCTATACAAGAACCTTACCCTCAATACATGGTCGATAAGATTATAAAGCAGATTGCGAGATCTAGTAAAGCCGTACTAGATGCAGCATATGCCAACCTTACTTCTTATGATCCTTCCCTTATAAGACTTTTATTAACATCATATAGGTCAAGTATTTCAAAAGGGTCAAGATGATCTTTTACTACTGTTAGAGTATTTTATCTTAAAACATCTTATTTAATAACGAATCCAAAATAATACTTAAAACTTAATGTTAGCTACGAGTAATAAGCATAAATTAAAGTAACAGTATTTTGTTAACTTAAACCAAAGGATTCTTCATACATAATATTAACGATAGATGGAATATCTCTTTCTAATTTTGTTAAATCTTTAATAAAATTTAAAGTATAAGTAAATATAAAAAGATATTTTTGATATCAATAATTGATGAAATATTTATACAGATCCATAGTCAAGACCCTTTAGGGCTATTAAATAGGCCGACGCCATATGTTTGTCTAATCTGTATTTTTTCATTATATTATCGTGCTCTTTCGAATGTGTTGTTCCCTTGGGGTTTACATATTTTGTTCTTATATTATATAATGGTGCTTTCATAGTTATTATTTTTGTAACTGAGCTTCTAAAGGTCATCACTTTCCAGTTATAGTTCTTAGACAATCTCATGCCATTTTTTATCCATAGAAGCTTGAGTTTTCCTAGTATCACTGGATTCTCTAGGAATAATATTTTGACACCGTGGTGATAAGCGTATTTTAGCATTTCATGTATCTTCATACCTATAATGGTTCTAGCTTTTTTCCTTGGGAAACCTCTAGATGTGATTTCTCGGAACCAAAATGTATAGGCGTCTCTCAAACTACCTTTTTTATCAACTATTACTAGGTTAATTCTATCTGTATTAACATCCACGCCACCATAGAACTTTCCATAGTTTTTCCTATACCTAGTCATGTACTTGTAATAGAAATTTAGTGGAACAATTAATTGGATTTCTCCATGAATCCATACTTTTTCCCTTCTAGCACCGTAGTCTTTAACAACTATTCTAGCTGTATGTTTTTGTTTTTCTTCGAGTATCTTATCTAGTATTAATCTATAATTATTTGATATTGTGGGTTTCACTGTTATTTTTTCTGTATTATATTTATAGTCTATCGTTATAATACGAAATCCATAGTTTTGTTTTAGTGTTATGTTCCTTACTGGGTATTCTTTCTCAACTTGTTGGAACATGAGCCAGTCTCCAAGTTCTACTTCTTTGAAGTCTATTCCCAGCTGTCTACAGGACTCGTAGATACTTCTAACTAGTACTATTACTCCGTCAGTATATCTACGGTTTGGTATGATTTCATAAATTATTTTTCTAAACGCGTTCTTCCAACCAATATCAGTAGTTGGTAGGATGGGAAACTGTTTTGCTAAGCTAAGCATTCTATGAGAAGCTATCTTAAACAACCATGCAGTACTAAGCAATCGTTTAGCCTTGGTACCATCGACATTAAATGGCATAACTAATGTTATATATTTCATACCACTCCTCCGTATGTTTATAGACCTATTTATAAGCTGAAAATTATTTATTAGTGACCTCGGGGTTCCGAGAACCGCTCCCGAAGGGCGGTGAGGGGCTCTGAGGAGACCGTGATGAACCCGAGGGTGAACATAAACAAATATCAAAAATAGTAAAAGTTCACTCTCGGGCGAACGGTTTACGAGTGCGTAACTTCTTCATCTCCTTTTTCAGAATATGCTTATGGAGTCAGAAATAACTTACTATGATTGATTCTGCTTGTCTTACACTATTTTTCTAACTAATTTATCAAAATATTTTGTGTAAACGATTAGGAATATAATTCCTCTTATGTAAACATCTATGAACATTGATAACCAGGGACCAAGTACTCCGAGATAGTTTACTAGTATCATTGATGGTATTATTCGTGTAAAGTAGAGGCACCCGGCATTAATAAATAGTGGTATTCTCGTATTACCTGCTCCTCTAATAGCTCCACCTATGATCATTGCTAGTGCAAGACCTGGTTCACTTAGTCCTGCTAATATGAGGTATAATGTAGCTAATTCATTTACTTGTGGTGTTGGAGAGAATGGTTTCGTTATGTACTTTGCTGTTAATGCTACTATTATTCCTGTTATTGACATAAATAATACTCCGATCTTTATTGCCTCGTATCCTATTTTCTTCCCCTTCTCATTCCTTCCAGCACCTATTTCTTGGCCTACTAGAGTCGATGCTGCCATAGAGAACGCGAATCCTGGCATGTATATTAGGCTCTCAATTCTAATCCCGATGTTATGTGCAGCGAGAGCAGCATCACCACACCTTGAAATAACTGAGATGTATATATTGTTTCCAGCTGAGAATATGAGTCGTTCAATCATAACAGGTGTTCCGAGATCCAGTATTTTCATGATCTTTTCGGGTTTGTAAATCTTTGTAGGGAAAATACTATGTTTTCTCAGATAATATATTTCGGCCGGGATCATTAACGCTATTGATATTATTGTTGCTACAGCTGCTCCTGCAACACCCATTCTCGGGAATCCGAGGTAACCATATATTAAGAGAGGGTCAAGGACGATATTAATTACAACACTATAGAGGTTTACATACATTGATTGTTTAGTAGCACCTATTCCTCTGAGAGCGGCATCCATAGACCATACTAGAAGACTAATTGGTAAACCAAGCATTCTTATTCTAAAATACAAGTAGGCTTGTGCCCATACCTCGGTATATCCTCCAGCTTGTAATGCTAAGATGTAGCCGCCAACACCATATCCTGCAAGAGCGACCAGTGTTACTATCGCGAGTCCGTAAGTCAAAGTTTCTGATAAGCCTTGTCTAGCTTCATCTAGTTTACCTGCACCATATGCTTGAGCTATATAGATTAAAACTCCATTGTAAAACATTGATAAAACTACAAAGAATAGCCATGAAAGATAGCTTCCAAGACCTACTCCTGCAAGAGCAGATGTTCCGAGACCGCTAACAAAATATGTATCGGTTAATGCGTAGATACTGTTACTTAGTTCACTTATAACCATGGGTAAACTTATTTTTACTACTCTAGACGCGAGTGCTCTGTCGAAAAACCTTGTACTAACTGGTAATTGTATGCTCAACTCCTATACCTAATACTGTCTTTTACACGATAACTAGATTAGATCCATTTCTTTTTCTTAAAATATAATAATTCACCCAAAGCTATACCAGCCATAATTATCAATACTAATGGATATGCTAATGGGTGTTGTAATTCTGGCATGTATTTGAAGTTCATGCCATATATTCCAGCAATAAGTGTTAATGGGAGAAATATAGCTGATATAACAGTTAGTTTAGTTACAACCCTATTTGTCTTCTCACTTATAACAGTATAGTAGAGATTGAATGCTTGAGTTATACGGTCAATGCTTGTACTATACATGTTTTCCAGCATTATTGCTTCATTCAATAAGTCTCTCAGACCAGGATATTTATTCTCAAGTAGTTCTAATCCAAATATTGCCCCATGGACTCCTCTGTGTATTTTTGAACACTTATTGTACAGTTTATAGATTTGTTTGTAAGAAGCCTCTCCACGCATGATTTTATGAATAGTATTCTCAATAGTGTTATCTATTTCTGTAAGCTCCATGTGATAATTATTAAGTAGTGTTTTGAAAATAAGTCTTAAAACCTCCTCCACAGAGGGTTTTGTGAGAGTTTTAGTATTCCTAGCAATTTCATGTAGTAATTCCCCTAGTTTTTCTGATGAATAAGTAATTATTTTACTATTAAATAACTCAATACAAAGCCTTCGGAGACTACCAGAATAGTAAACAGGTATTGATAACTTTACTACCTTGTCTCCAAGTACGTGTTGAAACTCTCTCCTACACCATTCGGGATATTTGAACTCATGTCTCCAGATATTCTCGATAAGCTCCCTACTGCCCACATTAATCACCATAAGTAGAACAATTATATTGATTTGCTAGCGAGACTTTTTAACACATTATTTCGGTTTATACATGGATAATGAAAGTTATTGGAGACGTTTAATTTATAAATCCCATCAATATAATCAATGATATGAATAAGCCGCCGTAGCTCAGCCCGGTAGAGCGCCGGCCTTGTAAGCCGTTTTCGCCAAGGAGCACCAGGCCCGTCTATGGCCAGGGGAGCCGGTGGTCGCGGGTTCAAATCCCGCCGGCGGCTTTATTATTTTTCTTTGGTGAATTAACTTGGATCCTCCATTATATACTAAGTATGCTTGGCTATATGATATTATTTATAAAAAATATATCAAAAAGACTGTGCCAAAAATAATAGATTTTGTTGAACATGTTTTCTCTACAGACGCAGAGCGTCAAGTAGAGAAAATACTTGATCTAGCATGCGGGACCGGAGGACCTACATTAGAGCTTGCTAGAAGAGGATACATTGTTGTAGGTGTTGATCTCAGCGAGGAAATGATACAAATAGCTAGAAATAAGGCTGAGAAACAAGGCTTGAGTAATAATGTATCCTTTATTGTCCAGGATATGACGAAAATAGACTATAGAGAGGAGTTCGATGCCGTTACACTATTCTTTACAAGCATAAACTATGTATTATCGGATGATGATATCCAAGAACTATTTAAAAGAGTATATCGTGCACTAAAACCTGGAGGAGTCTTTATAGCAGATACACTCAATATACTAACCAATGCTAATAGGTTAATTGAAGGGATACCTGTTCATTGGAGAATAGATATTGATGATAAAAACATAGTTGTATTAGACACAGTTCTCATGGATAGCATTTCACAAATCATAAACTGGAATAGGACTATAATACTTCAGGATAAAGAGAGTGTAAAGATAATACCGGACAAGCATGTTCTTAGAGGATATACTGGGAATGAATTGAAATTATTGGCAAGAAATGTCGGCTTCAAGAAAATTGTGATTTACGGAGATTATAATACTCGTAAGAAAGACAAGGGCTATTCGAATAAAATAGTACTAGTTGCAGTAAAATAGTCCAGTTCTATATCCTTAGTAGAGGATTTAAACGTATTATAGTGTATTCCCATAAATAAATAGTATAGAAGACGTATTGTGTGTAAAATCATGGTGATTTATTGTGGTAAGATTTCCAATAGATCCCAGCGATCGTAAGCCAATAGGCAATACTGGTGAAACAGTTTCAGCCATCGGCTTAGGAACTTGGGCTATAAGAGATTATAAGAAAGCGCTTGATGTCTATGTTTATGCTTTAACACATGGCATCGATAATATTGATACAGCTGAAATGTATGATAGTGGCAGAGCAGAGGAGTTTGTAGGAGAAGTAATTAAACGTGTTGGAAGAGAAAACGTGTTTATAACAACCAAGATGTTGCCAGACCATCTTGTCTCTAAAGAGAGAGTATTAAAAGCTGCTAGAGCAAGCCTTGAAAGACTCGGCGTAGAATACGTTGATCTATATCTTATACATTGGCCTAACCCATCCATTAGTATCGAGAAACAGGTTAGTAATTTTGAAATAGTCTACTTAGAGGGGTTGGCCAGATATATTGGTGTGAGTAATTTTGACCTGGAAGAACTTGAACAAGCTATTCATGCTACTAAGAAGGCAGAAATAGTTGTCAATCAAGTACATTATAGTGTATTAAACAAGTCTGTTGAAAAAGAACTACTACCATATTGTATCAAACAAGGAATAACAATACAAGCATATACTCCCCTCGAGAAGGGAAAAGTCGCAGAAATACCTGTTCTTAGAGAAATAGGTGAAAAATACGGTAAAACACCTATTCAAGTAGCATTAAATTACTTGATCTCAAGACCTAGAGTTGTAGCTATACCAAAAACCGAGGACCGTGAACACCTTGAAGAAATTCTTGGAAGTATGGGTTGGAGACTGGAAGAAAATGATATAGAAGTATTAGAGGAGATCTAGCATGGTTTATAGAAAACTCCTTACTGAGATCGGTATGGGTATAGATCTAATAGGTGGAGATGTTCATGAAAGTATAAGAAGGGCTATCAATGATATCGTTCACCGCGTATGTATAATGTATTTTAGAGAAAAGGGAATAAGTTTCAGGGAAGTCAAGTTAATTGTCGACATTTTTACACCCTTTCCTAACATAGTTGATAGAGAAAAGGTTGTTGAGATGCTACCAGTTAAACCGGGCAAGCTTGTAATCAATATGTATAAAGGTGGAGCACTAGTTAAAGGCATAGAAGACATTATAGTTTCCATAGTTGCAATAACAATACTGATACCAAACGACGAGGCATAATAAAATTAGTATGAAGTACTAAATAGCCATTCATTTTCAACGTATACGTTTCTTAAACCATTCCGTTTCGCTATTTCTACCGCTTTTTTAGCATGATTAATGCTTGTCCTGGGTAGATCTATAAGTAGGTAGTCTGGGTGGAATCCGA
>JAMOPC010000264.1 GCA_027064845.1 Desulfurococcales archaeon
TCATTGGATTACTCTTTGCTGCAATACCAACTGATATACCGGCAGATGTAGTGTTTCTATCCAGTGCCGTTAGGTTACCATTAGTATTCATAAGCGGGATCTTTATACCTTTACAAAAATTACCTTGCTATATTTTACCCTTAGCTTATTCTTCGCCTCTAACTTACCTATCAGACTTAATGAAAAGTATTTACTATGGTACATCTTACTTGAACCCATCACTAGATCTAGCGGTTTTGTCGCTCTTAACAGTAGTGTTTGCATTATTAGCGCTAGTAACCAATAAAGCTTCGCTGATGAAACGTTTATGAGTTTCATTCTTAAAAGGTGGTTTTATTACTTTATTAATGATTTGTTAATTCTTGTTTATCTTTGAAGATTAGAGGTTATTAGAATACTTTCTTTCGCAGGGTAGTTTTTACTAAGTATTTTTAAGAGAAAATAAAATAAAAATTGAATCATCTAGGTAGTTACTTTTTCTAATTCGTCATTTTCTCTAACAATGAATGTATCCTCTATCTTTACTTGGCCTAAGCCCTTGAGAAGTAGCGGTGCGTGGATGAATGCTAAGACCATATTTGGCTTTACTTCCATCATTCTATGTTGAGGTACTATAGTCGTTATTGGTGGTTCCTCGACTTGTAGCCCAACTCCATGCGCATAACCTATCACCCTATAGTCTAGGAGGTCATGCTTAGCATAGATCTTATCAAGTTCTTTTATAACGTCAATTAATCTTACTCCAGGCTTGGTTAGCATCGATGCAAGTTCGTAGACTTCATTCATACACTTGAGAGCTCTCTCAGCTACGCCGCTGGCCTCACCTACGTAGATAGTCCTCGACATATTAGCATAGTACCCATTGTAGTCGGCAGCGATGATCAAGGTTACGAACACTCCCTTCCTAACTTTAATGTCTTTAAAGGGCTCAGAGTGAACTCTGGGCGCTGGCCCCACATTAACGTGTACGTGTGGTTCCTCACACCCGCTACCGTAGAGTTTATAATAGGTTTCAGCAGCTATCTCTGTTTCAGACATACCAGGCTTTACTATGGAGAGTATGTGCTCCATGACTCTTGATGCGATCTTACCTGCCTTACGTATTAACTCGATCTCGTATCTGTCCTTAATAATCCTCAACTCAGAGATTAGCTTGCTAACATCAACCACCTTTACTTTAGGATTAAGTCTCTTAAACATCTCGTAGAAGAGTATGTACGCGTCTCGCTCTAAACCAAACTCGAGCCCAACTTTCCTATATCCCCTTTCCCTGATAGTCCTCGATATCTTTGCCATAAGCTCACCGCCTTCAGTAAAAGTAACTACATCCTTGATCCATGTTCTTTCTCTGAAGAAGTCCTCTTCGCCACGCGCGACAAATGCTGTAGGCTCCCCCTCAGCAGGTATTAAAAGTGCGGGTCTCAGCCACTTAGTGCCTGTGAAGTACGTGAAGCTCGAGAGGGTCCTAAGCATGACGGCATCAATACCTTCGTGCCTAAGCAATTCTTGGAACTTCTTATACCTAGAAATGAGAACTTCTGCAGGAAACCTACGAGCCATAAGTTAAAACCCACATACCTTATCCATGCATAAGTATTTATCTATTTTCGTGAAATATAGCCCTTGTCACCGTTCACTCGATCCATAGCTTCATGTAATAAAATATATTGTTTTAAATCTGCTACGGATGGGTTCATCACGACAATGCTTCGACTCTCTCATTGTAGCTTATTGCAGATTACGGGTCTCGGAAATCGAAGCTCTTCAACAACACATGTTCGAGTAAAACTTTATAAGAAGCTATCCCTCAGCGTTGAGAGGTATAGAAAAATACAAAAAGCTATAATCTAATGCTCCTGCCCCTTGTTCTTTTCCCAAATAGCAGGTTTAATATATTGACCTAATGGAATGAAAAGAAGTAACTCACTGTTCAAGGTCTATAATATAAAAGTTGAGAGGGACGCAATAATTTGTATCGCTGGGGGAGTTTATAATATTGATTGATAAAATCGTGAAGGTATTGAGAAGAATTGGTGCGGCGGCCGGGATTTGAACCCGGGGTCTCCGGCTTGGGGGGCCGGCGTCCTAGTCCAGGCTAGACGACCGCCGCTTCTAGATTATTTCTATTTAGTGTGTTGGGAATATATTTTTGCTTATTTTTATGGATGTTTTATGTAAATTGGTGTTCTTCCTCCACTATATAGTACTACTAGTTTTTTCTCAGCTGCTTGTCTGAGTAGTTTCTTTGCTGTGCTTATTCTGATACCATAAGCTTGTGCAATTGTATAAGGTGTTAGTACTGTAAATGTGTTTCTCTTAAGGTCTCTTTCTAAGCGTTTGAGTAGTTCTGGTGTCGCCTCGATTTGTGTAACTAAAGGAATTTTCTTTGATTCTGTAGGTTGTGGTTCAGTTCTTCCTTTTTTCCCCTTTGCCATATCTTTATCACCATGTCTATCCACGACTGTTACTAGGGGATATATAGTTTGCGTTACGGAGATAAAATAATTGCTATTAGTCCAGCAATTATACCAGATAAAAAGATACCATCAAAGGTTCCGGCACCACCAATACTCAAGAAAGATGCTCCATATTCGTATATGAATTTTTTCAAATCCTTTGTCAGCCTCAAAAGATCTGCACCTAGTAGACTACCGAGAACACCACTAACATAAGCTATAGGTACAACCATGACTGGATCACGTACTAGTACTAATGTAGTTATAGCTGCTACTAGTGGCGGCAAAAAACCAGGAACAACTATTCCTACTCCGGGAACAGATCTTGAGAAAGCATATGAAACAAGCGTAGTTAGCAAAATACTCGTTAATAATGGTATTACGAGGTTAAAACAGCTAATAATTTTCACAAGCAGTATTGTGCTCATTATTATGGGTATGATTGCTCCTCCAACATTAATAGCTAGAATAACTTTTCTCTCAACAAGTACAGGATGAGTAACAGGTATTGGAAAACCGAAGAAATAAACATATTTTTTGGTTAACACTATTTCTTTCTCTCCAGTCCTATATTCTTTTATAACAATGTTGAAAGGGCTCGATATAATACTTAATAAGAAAACAAAGTATCCAAGAATTATCGCTTTTCCCAAGCTTATACCAAATAATGTATTTATAAAACCAAAAACAGTTGGAGCAGCAATTGATAACGGGAATAATAAGAATAAATACATAATTAGGTAAAGAGGATGAGTAGGTGCTGACACGATGATTCTTTTACTATTATTGTCATTAATCAACTCAAACAACCAATCCATGATTGTATATTAAATTAGTGGGGATCCGGGCGCGAAACCCTCTTCATCCCTTACTTATAGAGGGTCGAGGGAGTCGTAGTCTTCATCTCCCATACACTATACTTTAGCATAGATTTTTATTCCTTTCAGAGATCATATCGTATAGGTGGAAATAGTAGTGTTTAGGAACATATTGTATTATTTAAGTACCATGTTGTATTTCCTTGGTCTTGCACATATAGTTCCTCTTATTTTTTCTATAATTGTTGGTGAAAAAGAGTCATTTATCTTTGCAATTCTCATAGATATAGGATTATTATTGTTTCTAGGATACTTGTTTAGAAAAATAAGTATTGTAGGAGAGATCGGGCTTGTTGAAGCATATATGGTAATGGTTCTATCTTTCATAATACCAGCTTTTACTTGTGCATTCCCGATCATGATGTATGGCTATAGTTTTATAGATTCCTTGTTTGAAGGCGTGTCATCAATTACTACTACAGGGTTATCTGTGCTTGATTATGGAGAATTGAGTATTGGTATAGAGTTTTTGAGAGCATATTATCAATGGCTCGGCGGAATAGGTGTAGCATTACTCGTTGTATCGTTTATGATTGCTCCAGGATCTGCTGCTTATAATATCTACTTAGCCCATCTGGGTAAATACAAGATAACTCCTCTTAGCTCTAGGACTATTAGAATTATTCTATCTATTTATGTTTCATTAACAATTATCTATGTAATTGTATACTTAATTTCGGGGTTATCCCTAGTAGATTCCATTATTAATGCATTGACAACTATTAGCACAGGTGGTTTTTCACGTTTATCGTTTTTCAGTGGAGTACCTATGTATTCTGCTGTTGCTCTAATGTTTATTAGTGCACAACCCCTTGCATTATTTTACTTCATAAGGAAGGGGAATGTCAAGAAAATTCTTAGTGATCCACAACTCATTAGTTTTGCTACAATAGTCTTTATTGGTTCTATTAGTCTTTACTTTTTTGATAGAATTAATTATTCTTCTGCATTGTTTCAGACGGTATCAGCTTTATCAACAACTGGTTATACTTCGGTAGACAATAAGTTGTTGAGTGATGCTAGTAAGCTCTTATTATCAACGATCATGATTCTTGGAGCGGGTTTTGGATCAACTGGTGGCGGTATTAAGCAATTAAGAATAGTTATTATTGGTAAAACGATCATTTATTATATTAAGAAACAATTACTGCCTAAAGACGCTGTCTTATCCCTGAAGATTAGCGGTAAGCAAATAAGCTGGGATGAAGTATTGTTCTCGTTTATATTATTAGCAATATATATCTTGGTTCTCCTAGTATCAACAATTATTATATCTGCTCAAGGCTATTCTCTCCAAGATAGCTTGTTTGAATCAGCATCAGCCTTGGCAACAACTGGTTTAAGCACTGGTTTATCTAGTCATACACTACCATTATTAGCCAAGACAGTGCTTATAATAGATATGTGGTTTGGACGTGTAGAGATAATACCTTACTTGATCCTATTCGGTAGGTTGTTTCAAGCGGGTGCTAGGCATTGAGAATAATAATTGCTGGCGGCGGAGACATAGGTGTTGAGCTAGCAGAAGCTCTGATTAAGGAGAAGCATGACGTTGTATTAATAGAAGCTGATCCTAAGAGAGCAGATGAACTCGCTGAACGCCTTGACTGCTTAATAATAAAAGGTAATGCTGCTCATCCCCAAGTACTCGAGGAAGCCGGGATCAAGGAAGCCGATGTAGTCTTAGCCTTAACGAGTAGTGATAGAGACAACATAATAGTATCTATTTTGGCAAAATTTGCTGGAGTCAAGAAAATAATTGTTAAAATAGAAGACCCAAACTACAATGACCTCTTACTCTATATGGGGATAAGCGATATCATAAATACTAGTAGATTAATAGCTGCACAAGCTCTCTCTATTCTGAGAGGATTTAATCTCCTAAACCTCTCCTTAATGATCAGAGGAAATATAAGGTTTTATTTTTACAGAGTCCCCAAGACACTTGACGGTAAGAAGATAAATGATATAAAATATAATAGAGAGAAGGCAAGAATACTCCTTATTTATCGTGATAAAGACGCATTATTCCCCGAAGAAGATCTTGTATTGAAGGAGAATGACAGTATCCTATTTGCTGTACGTGCTGATTATCTTGAAAAAATGATTAAGGAGTTGCAACCATGAAGCCTGTTCTGATTATAACTTGTAGAGCAGGTAGTGAGGATTGGTGTGAAGAGGAAATAGGGAATGTATTGTTCCCATATGATCCAGAAGTAAGAGTTGTGAAGACAAAGTATCCTGGCCTCTTAATTGTTTATTCAAAACTAGACCCATTGAGAGCTTATACTATTTCTTTGAGTTCTGAATATGGTTTCATTGAGAAAATAATACCTGTTCAAATATATGATAAGTTCAACATAGATGCACTAGATAAGATCTTGAACATTGTAGGTTATGGTGAGAAAATCAAGGTAAAGCTTAGAGTAAGGGGTAGAAGAGGATTAAGTATGATTATATGGAAGAGGCTTATAGAGTTGTTAAAGCGTAAGAATTCTAGACATGATCCAGGCTCAAATATTTGTTTGTATGTTGAGGTTATTGATGACTCCTTTTATGCTGGTAGGGCTAAGTGTTAATCTATGCGGGTTTCATTTTATAAGGTCAACTTAATTAATAGAATAATAGTGTATAGTGCAGTGAAAGTTTGGCT
>JAMOPC010000265.1 GCA_027064845.1 Desulfurococcales archaeon
ATATCATTGGATACGTCTAAATTATCTCTTCTTGATAGCTCTACTGAAAGCTATTTATTAAGACACATGATTAAGCTGAAGCCGTACACTTCTAAAGAACTATACGATATTCTCAAATACAGAGCTTCACAAGCCTTTTACGACGGTGTTGTTGATGATGAGGTTTTAAGATTCATCGCGGAGTATGAGGGAAGCGATAGAGGTGGGGGAGGGAACGCTAGACACGCTATAGAAATCCTCTTATTAGCTGGTGATATCGCTGATAGCGAGGGCAGCACCAAGATCAACTTAGAACATGTAAGGAAAGCTATTATGAGGACTTCCCGCGAAATAATAAATGTTTCAGAATCAATTCTCTACAGCCCATTACACGAGCTAATACTGTTATGGGCTATTATAAGGCTATTAAGAAGAACCGGTAAACCATATGTTAAAATGGGCGAGGTTGAGAAGGAATACGAGGTTCTCTGCGAGGTTCTTGGTGAAGAGCCTAGGAGGCATACGCAGATCTATGAGTATGTCATGAATTTGAAGAAAGCAGGCGTTATAGATGCTAGAACTAGTGGTAAGGGCTTGCGTGGCAGGACTACTCTTATAAGTATACATTATGGTCCCTTAGACTTGTTCGAGAAACACGTAGAAGACCTAGTTTATAGAAAGCTCGGGGTAGTTAGGAGATGAGTAATTCTAAGGAGCAAATACTTGAGGTTTTAGAAAAGTATGGAGAGCTTAACATAAGTAAGCTTGCTAGGATCACTGGGATACATTATAGAGTATTAGTTAAAAGGTTAAAGGAGCTAGTTGAAGAAGGCTTAGTTGAAGAAAGAAGATTTGGTAGGCTTAGATTGTTTAGAATAAAGAAGTGATTATTTCTTATATTTTTTATAATACGCTAAGACTTGACTTGCCTTAGGCCCAGCCAACCATTTGATCATTTCTTCTGTTAACTCATATCCCAACGCTATCTTGGCGGCGTACTTGGGGTTGTTTGTAAATATTATTTTGAGGAAGGGTATAACGTCTCTTTTCACGGTTGCTTTACTGGTTAATAGTCTTGGTGCTAAGGCTCTTGCTATTCCTTCTCTTACTTCTCTACTCCTCTTAGTCTGGGCTAAGAGTTGTAGCCTCTTGGGTGATCTGAATATCTTCCATTTATATTTATATATTCTCCTTGCAAATGCTACGCCTGGCCCCATCATGTCAAATACGTAGCTTAACAAGTCCCATGAGCCGCTTTTCCTTATTCTACCCATATATACGTCTGCTCTGCTTAATGCATCAAATGCTCTTGCCAACTCCTCCGGGTCGTCATAATATGTTGGTATGTGCTCATTTACCCAGATCATCATTGTTTCGTAATCTATGTTTGTTTGTGTTACAGCTGCTTTTGCTTGCCAAATATATTTTGCATTGAATAATTTCTGGAGTGCCTCGAATGGAGCATATTCTCTATATCTATAAGCCGATAATTCTCTGACCAACGTGATTGTTACTTTTCCATAACCCTCTGCTATTGCTTGTAAGTCGTTGATAGCGCTTCTTAAGTCTCCCTCGCTCCTCCTAGCTATTTCTCTTAAAGCATTGTCTTCACATTCCAGCCGCTCAGCTTGGCAAATCCTCTTGAGTACGAGTATGACATCTCTCTCGCTTAGTCTCTTAAATGCTATCATTAGTGATGCGTCTCTTAGGGGTTTCAGCTTCTGATCCCAAGGATCGTTTGCTGTCATTACTATTGGGTACTTAGTCACTTCTAGTAGGTGTAGTATAGCATCTATTGCTCCACGATCAGCCATTCCGCTTATGCCATCGACTTCGTCTAAGAGAATTATTTTTCCTCTAGCGAACAAGCTACGCATAGTAGCGGCTACTTTTGCTATTCTCTCAATATCTTGTTTTCTCCTAAAATCACTAGCATTCATCTCTACTACTTCTAGTTTGTATTCATTTGCTGCTGCTTCCACAAGACTTGTCTTACCACATCCAGCTGGACCATAAAGTAGGGCCGCTTTCTTTAATGGTTTTCCCTTGAGCCAGGATTCCAGCCATTGTATGAATTGTTTCTTTGCAGAATCTTGATTGACAACATCAGCTATTTTCTTGGGCCTATATTTTATGATCCAAGGTATTTTGCGGGGCAATTTTATTTACCTTTCCTTAAGACTTGAGTTTTTTACCTATAAAGGCTAGTCTGGCTAGGAAAGCATTTAATTGAATCTCATCGTCTGCTCCTTCCACTAGTCTAAACTGTATTTCTCCTGCGAGATCTGCTATGATTATCTTGTATTCATCTGGTAATTTTATGTCTTGGCTGAATATTTCTCTGTGTACTTGTTTGATCACGTCTAATCCGCTGAGACCATAGTTTATCATTAGTTCTCTTAGCTTGTCTCGTGCTTCGTTGAAATTACCAGCTAGGGCTAATTGGATCATTTGTCTGATCTCTCTTGGATGTGCAAGGCCTACTACTTTGTAGACGCTTTCTACAGTTATTTTTCCTAGAGCTGCTGCTGCTTGGAGAATGTTTATTGCTCTTCTCATGTCTCCTTCGCTTAGTTCATATATTGCTTCGAGAGCTTCTAGGTCATATTCTACTTTTTCTTGGTCAGCTATCCATTTGAGTCTTGAAACTACGTCTTCTTTTTTAAGTGGTGTGAATCTGAAGACTGCACATCTGCTTTGGATAGGTTCTATGATTTTGCTTGGATAGTTGGCTATGAGTATGAATCTAGTGGTGGCGGTATACATTTCCATTAGTCTACGGAGTGCTTGTTGTGCATCTGCTGTCATGTTGTCTGCTTCGTCAAGTAATACTATCTTGAATGGAATATTTGCAGCCACTCTTGTTCTAGCAAATTCCTTGACCTTGCTACGTATAACGTCTATACCACGTTCATCACTGGCGTTTAGCTCTAACATGTATTGCCTATAGTTTTCTCCATATAGGTCATGTGCTAGACAGTGTGCAGCTGTGGTTTTACCAGTACCTGGTGGGCCAGCAAATAGTAGGTGGGGCATGTTTTTCTCTTCTACAAACTTCTTTAAACGAGAAACTATTTCTTCCTGGTTAACTATTTCATCTAGTGTTTTAGGCCTGTATTTTTCAGCCCATAAGAGCTCTGCAAGTACTTCCCCAGAACTACTCATAACATGATACACCTAAGAATTATCTATTCCGTTCCACAAAGATATATGTATGGGGTCGTGGGATAAAATAGTTCCTTTTTAACCAGTTGCTTAATATGATAGAGTAATCTTGTGCAGGGCTGAGGCTGAAATGAGCTCGGTTTCAGTGCTTTTAATAAACATGGTTTTCGAGTCTTTGATTAGGGATTTCTTGGAGAGTGAGGTTAGAGTAGAGGTTATTGGTAAAGCTCCTAGAGTTATTACTCATGAAGGATTCATAGAGTTGAGCAGGGGCGCTGAATATAATATTCCTAGATGGATAGCATATATGCTTGAATCAAAAGGAATTGTCAGGATCAAGGAGGACATAATAGATGTTGAGAGATTATCAACAATAGCATATAACGAGGAAGCTACTGCTAATAGGCCTGAATTAATGAAGGTTCCAAAGTACTTATACCTACTTGTGAAGAACGAAGTTGACAAAATTAAGCAGAAGTTAAAGGAGACTGCCGACATTAACCTTCTGCAAGAATATAAGATGTACGAAGACCTCATATATACTATTACGAAGACGCGGATTAAGAAACTCTTATATCTACTATTATTATCTGATGTACCACAGGACTTATTAATGAAAATGAGTGAAGAGGAGAAGGCATTATTCATGATAATGAGAGACATATTATGGACATGGATTAAGAATCTTGGGGTTGAAAAACTTTGATCCAAGGAATTATTTGGGTGAGGATGTGGAGAAATGGTATTATCACTTAAAGAATCTAAAGAAGTCCTGGATATTGTTACTAGGTTTAAAAAGTTTCTATGGGATTTTAGGGATAGAAAAACAGGATTGTTCAAATATAGGGAAAGATTAAGCCAGATGGCATTAATGGGTCAGAGGAGCTTAATAATAGATTTCAATGACATAACACTATTTGATCGCGGATTAGCACATACTATTGAAAGAGACCCAGACACAGCTATTGAAGCAGCGAGTAGGGCTATAAAAGAGCTATTAATGAAGGAAAACCCTGAATATGCCGAGTCTATTGAGAAGTTTTATCCCAGGTTCAGAAACCCTAGCAGAGTATTGAAGATTAGAGAGCTTACCAGCGAGTATATAGGTAAATTCGTAGCTATTGAGGGAATACTTACTAGGTTAACAAAAGTAGAGGCCCGCATGGTTAAAGCAGTATATAAACATGCTGATCCCGAGTGTGGTGCTGAGTTTGAGTGGCCCGAAGAAGGCGAGATGGGTGAACGAATAGAAAAACCACCTTACTGCCCAGTATGTGGTAAGTCTGGAAAGTTCCAGTTATTGCTTCATAAGTCTAGGTTTATTGATTGGCAAAAAATAGTTGTCCAAGAGAAGCCCGAAGAAATACCTCCTGGACAAATCCCTAGAAGCATCGAGGTTGTCCTAACAGGCGACTTAGTTGATTCTGCAAGGCCTGGAGACAGAGTTATGATCACTGGTA
This sequence comes from Desulfurococcales archaeon, assembly GCA_027064845.1. Taxonomy (GTDB): domain Archaea; phylum Thermoproteota; class Thermoprotei_A; order Sulfolobales; family Desulfurococcaceae; genus JAGHDU01. Next base: position 4,605 of record JAMOPC010000265.1, read on the forward strand.
TTTTAAGAGTAATGCCTACAACATCTGCTCAGAGAGGAGTTGGTAAATCCGTATTTAGTTTCTACCTTGAAGCAAACTACGTTGATGTTCAGCAGAAAATACTTGAGGAAATAGAGATCACTAGGGAAGATGAGGAGAAAATACGTGAACTAGCAAGGGATCCTTGGGTTAGGGAGAAAATCATTGCAAGTATTGCTCCGGCAATATATGGCCACTGGAATATTAAGGAAGCAATCGCGTTATTATTATTCGGAGGAGTTCCTAAACTATTACCAGATGGTACTAGAATTAGGGGAGATATACACGTACTACTTGTTGGAGACCCCGGTACAGCTAAGTCGCAACTACTACAATACACTGCTAGACTAGCACCTAGAGGAATATATACTAGCGGAAAAGGATCAACAGCTGCTGGATTAACAGCTAGTGTTCTACGAGATAAAACAACTGGCGAATACTACTTAGAAGCAGGAGCCCTCGTATTAGCCGATGGAGGAGTAGC